>NZ_JBJPHS010000001.1:214975-216750 GCF_052939495.1 Phormidesmis sp. 146-12
GATGAGGCGATCGCCGCTTACAACCAAGCCATCCACCTTGACCCCAAATATGCTGTGGCTTATGCAAATCGGGGGGAATTTTATTTCAAAAAGCAGCAGTACGATCGTGCTTTGGCAGACATTGATCGAGCGATCAAACTTAACTTCAAACCTGGTGAGTTGCTTCAGTTGCGAGAGCAGGTGAGACAAGAGATGAAATGAGAAGCGTTTTGAGTTGGGGAGGATGAGGAGCGATCGGCTGCTCTCGGTATAGGTGTTAGGGTAAAATCATGAAACCAGCAGAAGGAATTTTAGTCATGTCGTCTCCAACGATCGCCACCGTAGTCAAGATGATGGAATCTCTGCCTGAGAACCTACAAGAGCAGGTTATCGATCATCTTCGCGAGTACATCGACGACCTGCAAGACGAACTTCAGTGGGATGACTCATTCAAGCAAACTCAGACAAAGCTCATCGAAGCGGCTCGACGTGCCAAACAAGAGATTGCTCAAGGGCTTTCTAGCCCACTAGACTACGACCAGCTATGAACTCGGCAACCCTGCCCTCTTTTTGGGATGCCTGTCAATCCCTTGATGAAAAGACCAGGCGCAGCGCCAGAACTAATCTCAACCTTCTTACGGAATCAACCATAAACTTCTCGTCGATGCCTAATCCGGTTGATAAAAATGACTCTTTCCTCCTGGCTATATTCATAAATCACTCGGTAATCACCGACTCTTAGTTTAAAGAAGCCCGACAGATTAGCGGTCAAAGGCTGTGGCGTAATTTGGTCAAAATTCTCAGCCAGCCAATGAATCTTACTAACGATTCGCTCACGAAGTGTCTGAGTTAGCCGCTCTAAATCAGCAAACGCTTCTGACTCATATTCAACCCAATAGCTCATTGGCGACTCAGTCCCAATTTTTGCATCACCTCATCTGCTGGAATGCCGCGAATTCCCAACGCTCTACGCTTGCGAATCTCCAAAAGCTCTTGTTGAAGTTCCTCTTTAACCGTTGCGCCTTCATCGGGGTCTGGCAAAAACTCGTCCAAAGCTTCCATGACCGTTTCTCGAATCAGAGTTTTCAGTTCGTTAATCGTAAGGTCTTTAACTTGCATAGCCGTTCCATCTAGCATTGCTCATTTAGTTTAAGCGATCGCCCCACTTCAGAGAACCCTACACTCAACGATCGCGCTTTGACAAAGGTTCGATCGACCATCCGTGAAGTGTTAGACTAAACTCAAACAATTTTGAACGGTATGAGAACGACCCCTTGCGGGTAACTCGAAGAGATCGAAGCTACCGCAACAATTACCGAAGATGGGCAACTCATCCTACAAGTGCCGCCTGATATTTCTCCCGGTCAGCATCAAGTCGTGATTGTGATTGATGAGCAATCTGCCTCTACTTCACAGCGATCGTCCCTGCAATTTTCAACCTATCCTGTTGGGTTAGCTTCCCCTGATCTAACCTTCCGTCGAGAAGACCTCTATGGCGGTTAAGTCGCTTTGGGTTCTTCTGGATCTTCACCAAGCGTCTGTTGTGTGCCGTGTCGAATGTGCAAAATCCGAACGGTAGAAACTTCTTGCCCTTCTAAAATCGTAAAGATAATGCGGTATGAGTTGCGTCCACGACCGTAAAGCAGTTGTCGAATTTCTTGACTAAAATACTCATTCTCACGCGCAGGGGGGCAGCGTCTTGGCATTTGAGATAAAGAAGCGATCGCTTGCAGCAACTCTGAATACCATTGGCTTGCCCTCCTTAGATCTGTCACTTGAGACAACCGCAGAAACGC
>NZ_JBJPHS010000001.1:216850-282766 GCF_052939495.1 Phormidesmis sp. 146-12
GCTATCTGCTTCAGCTTCTGCCAAGCTAGAAATCTCAATGCGATACTTCATAGATCAGATGACAGACCATACTTGCGGTGTTGATCTTCTGCAAACTCCCGAAACGATCGCGATCGACCCGCCTCAAAATCATCTAGGCCCTGCTGAATTCCAGTCTTCGCTTCTTCCAGGTCTTGCGCTTCCCATTCCAAAACGCTTGCCAATAGCTCAGATGCAACAAGATTGACATTTTGACCTTGCCGAGCAGCCCGCTCACGCAGCAATGCTTCTAAATCTGGACTCAGGGTGACAACAATCGCCATAGTCTGCCTCGTTATCCTGTAACGTCGCTCATCTAGTCTAATCGATCGCCCGACCTCAAAGAACCCCGCGCTGCGCGATCGGGCATCTCTGAAGCGTTAGACTAATGGCTTGCCCTCCTTGGGTCTGTAACTTGAGACAACCGCAGAAACGCGCTATCTGCTTCAGCTTCTGCCAAGCTAGAAATCTCAATGCGATACTTCATAGATTCAGATGACAGACCATACTTGCGGTGTTGATCTTCTGCAAACTCCTGAAACGATCGTGCCCTTTCAGATTTCGATCGCACGATCAAACTTGGCTACAAAGAAGATTGGGTGATGAAGTTACGAGAGCAGGTGAGAAAAGAGATGAAATGAGGAAGAGCGATCGCTTGCAGCAACTCTAAATGGGGAGCGATCGCCACAACGCAACTCAATTCATTAGCGTCACATCAGCCACATACTTCTCGACGATGCTTAATTCGATTAAATTAATCTCTCATCCCTCCCGCTCCCCACCTCAAACATCCCCACCGAAGACTGCAACTCCTGAGCCACCTGCACCGTTTCCCGCAGCACGCCAGAGACGCGGCGCGACGAATCAGAAGTTTTGGCAGAAGTTTGGGCGACCTCTTGAATCAAACTCGTCACCGATCGCGAAGTCTCCACTTGAGAAACCGTTGCCTCTGAAATTGACTGTACCAGTTCATCAATCTGGCGTGACACATGCACAATGTGAATCAAACTTTGCTTGGCATTTTTGACCGAATGGGCACCCTTGACGACCTGAGCCGTCCCTTGCCCCATGACTTCGACCACCGATCGCGTCTCCAATTGGATCGCCTCCACAATCTGCCCAATTTCTCGTGTGGCCGCCGCCGATCGCGCCGCGAGTTCTCCCACTTCTGAAGCCACGACCGCAAAGCCCCGCCCATGCTCTCCGGCACGAGACGCTTCGAGACTGGCGTTGATGGCGAGTAGGTCAGTTTGGACAGCAATCTCATTGATCAGCGACACAATTCTAGAAATCTGCTGAGACGCTTCGCCCAATTGTTTGACTTTTTTGGCAGCTTCTTCGATCGTTTCTCGCAGCTTGAGAATATTTTTCACCGTTAAATCCATTTCAGACTCACCCAGTTCTGCGACATTGGAGGCTTTGCGGGCGACTGTAGCGGCCTGAGTAGCGCGTTCGGCGACCGTTTGAATCGATCGCGTCATCTGCTCTACTGAGTTGAGAATGCGAGTCGTTTCCTCTGTTTGCTGAAGGGCGTTTTCGGCTAGTTGTTTCATTTCGCCTTCATTTTCGCCCAAAAGACGACTGACCTGAGTAGCAGACTGCTTGACTTGAAGAACGATTTGGCGCAGATTTTCGACGATCGCATTAAAGAAATCGGCCACCGTGCCAATGTCACCGGATGTCACTTCGGCGCGCACCGTCAAATCGCCCCGTGATGCCCCTTCTACCTCTTCAAGGAGCGCGACAATTTGAAGCTGAAGCGACTCTTTGAGCGTTTCGGAGGCGTGCAGCGCAGCTTGCTTTTCTTGCAAAAGTTGAGCTTGATCCAGCGTGTACCCAATTTGCGGCGCAAGCTGTATCAAAAAGTCAGTTTCAAAGCGTTGCCATTGGCGAGGTTGAGAACATTGGTGAACACAGAGTAAGCCCATCGCCCGCCCGCCCTGCCAAATCGGAACCGCCATCTCTGCCTTGACTTCAAACCGTCGCAGATAATCTCGACGACGTGGCCGAATATCTTCTCGATCGGTGTCGTTGACAATCCAGTTAGATTGCGTCATGTATTGCTCAAAGTGATCAAGATCCAGTGGATTATCGACCACACTTGTAATAATCTTTGCGTACTCAGATACGACTGATTCAGCAATCACACTCGCATTTAATAAGTAATCTTCAAACCGATAAATAACGACGCGATCGGCTTTGAGAAAATCACGCGCCTCTTCAACCGAGGTTTGTAAAATCTGATCAGCATTCAGCGATCGCCGCATTCGTTCGGTAATGTTACTCAGCGCTTTCGCTTCTTTGGCTTGCTGCTCTTGACGAGAGGCTTCACCCGACAGCGCAATTTCTGAAGCCGAGAGATTGTCTGCCATCTGGTTAAACGCGATCGCCAGTTGCCCCACTTCATCTTGAGAAAAAACCTCAGCCCGCGCCGACCGATCGCCCTGAGCAAACTCCTGAGTTGTCTGCTCTAAGTGTTGAATCGGTTTGAGAACCGTCCGCCGAAACAGCAGGCTCCAGCCGACAATCAGCAATAGAGAAATCGCCAGCACGATCGCTTCTTGCAGCAAACTTTTAGAAATCAACTGATTCAGGGTCTCTTCGGGCGTGCCCCGCACCAGAATGGCGATCGACTCATCGTTATAAACAGGAGACGGCCCCTCCGGAGTTTCGACGATCCGATTGGGGACGGCTTTTGCAGCAACGGTATAAGTTTGTCCGCCCACCTCCAATCGCCGAGTGACAGCTTGCCCTTTGGCGCGGACTGCATCCGTCAACACCGATGTATCTGTAAGGGACACAGGTTGAGAACTGTTCTGGTCGAGGGCGGTTGCCAAAGAAAAGTCTCCCGTCGATCGCCGCAGATAAACCGCACTGTAGCCACCGTCAAATGCCTTAAGCGTACTTTCTACGATCGGCAATTTGCCATTGACCACATCTCCAAAAATCAGCGCACCAATCACTTCTTGATTCTCAGGATTTCTCACCGGAGTCACCACATAGCGAATCAGCCCATCGTCTTTAATTTCCTGCGGGAGGGGAGGGGCTTCTCGGCTCAGTTCGTCTTTAGAAATCGTCTCGCTGGCTTTGATTTGTTGTCCGCTGGCGATCGACTGTTTGACTAGATCGGCTAAGTTGGGAGCGGTAATTTTTTCATTAGAACGATTTTTATTAGCATTAATTACAATTCGCAGATCCTTACTGACCAGCGTTGCATATTCTATTTTTCTCGCCTTGACTTCGTTTTGCAGAATTTGTTTAACTTGATTCCGCAGATCTTCAGGAATGGGTTGTCCTTGCTGTTGATTTTTTGCTGCGTTGAAGATCGCAGGGTTATCAGATTGACCGCGTGAGCCAAATCCCATTTGATTCACTTTGATGTTGTAGCTTGTCTCCGTCACAGCGACTTCTGACTTGGCTTGAGCCTGTATCTGCGTGCGTAAACTACTGGTGATCACTATCGTTGAGCCGACCCCCAACGCCAAAATCGGAACCAATTCGCAGACAATCAGCGCGATCGCTTGTTTGCGTCCGATCGACAAATCACTAAACCACTTCAACCCAGAGGAACGATCGCCTCGAATTTCCACACCCACACTCCTTATTGTTGATAAAATTACTAGTGAATCATAAGTTGGACGCTGGAATCTAGACGTTGGACTTTGGACGCTCGACAGCGCAAGCGTTTGGTGTAATGTGAGTCTGAGTAGGCTCTTTCGCTTCGTTGTTTGAATCTTCTGCCCCCCAACTCCCCAATTCTGGAGATGAGAACGTCTTTCATCAAATTCACACCCATTCGTCTAAGGTCTAAAGTCTCCCCGCTAATTTAGAGCACTACTTTCAATCAGTTGCGCCAATGTTCGTAAAAGCACCTGCTCGTTATATGGTTTTGAAAAATAAGCGTTTGCACCCAAATTTGTAGCGATCTGACGGTGTTTGTCACTGCTGCGTGAGGTGAGCATGGCGATCGGCACCCGTTCTAACGTCGGATTCGCCTTCATTTTGGCCAGCAGTCCGTATCCATCTAATCGAGGCATCTCAATGTCGCAGATCACAGCTTGAATCAGCGTCCCCGTTTCCAATCGCTCCAGCGCGTCGAGTCCATCTTTGGCTTGCTCAACTCGATAGCCTGCTCGCTCTAGCGTCAGAGCCAAAAAGCGCCGCACATTAATCGAGTCATCGACCACCAAAATCGTTTGATGATCAGCACTCAGGCGAGGAGTCGGCGGCAGAGGCGGCAATTCGGGAGGGGTACTCCGTTCGTAGCTCGTCAGCCAGCGCAGCATCTCCGAAACGTTCACCAGCGGCACCACGCGACCATTTCCCATAATCGTGCAGTTGCTAAAGCCCGCCGGAAGTGGCAGATTGCCCTCGACTCGGCGAATCGTCGCTTCTTGCTCACCCCAGCAGCGATCGATTTGCAGCCCAAACTTCTGAGTTCCCTGATTGACAATCACTACGGCAGGGGCAGCGATCGTCGGAACGGCTTCAAAACTGTAGCGCGATCGAGCGCAGTTAAAATTGAGCCAGCGCTGAAGACGAATTAGCTCAACGGGTTGATTTTGCCAGTTCAACACTTCGCTGCCTGCGGTTTGAATAATCTGCTCTGGTTTGAGCAAAAACATCTCTTCGATAATGTCGGTCGGAAAGGCCAGCAGCATTTTGTGACTTTCGACCAGCAGCACGCGCACCGTAGACAGCGTAAACGGAATCGACAGCGTAAAGGTGGTGCCCTGTCCAGCCTGCGTGTTGACCTTGATTTCGCCTCTGATTTGTTTGAGATTACTCCGCACGACATCCATACCAACGCCTCGCCCCGATAGCGTGGTTACCTGGTCGCGAGTGCTAAATCCCGGTTCAAAAATCAGTGACAGCAGTTCTTCATCGCTGGCCGCTGCTAAGAGAGTCGCATCTAAGCCCATCTGCTCGGCTCTGGTACGAATCTTATCGATCGCGATCCCTTCTCCATCATCTCGCACTGTGATCACCGTTCGGTTGCCCTGATGAAAGGCGCGAATCTCGATCACTCCCTCGGCTGGCTTGCCTTTGAGAACACGGGTTTCAGGCGTTTCGATCCCATGATCAAAAGCGTTGCGAAGTAGATGCATTAAGGGATCGTTTAGCGTTTCCAAAAGGTTGCGATCGACGAGTGTATTTCCCCCTACCACCTTGAGATCAATCTGTTTACCATACTGAAGTGACAACTCTCTCAAAGCACGAGGAAAGCGATCGAGAATATCCGACAAAGGACGCATTCTCAGTTGAGTCAATCCTGATTGCAGTTGTTTCGCTGTTTTGTTGAGATTGCGATTTACCTGCTCGGTATCATCCAGACTCAAATCGATATCTTCACTGACTTCTTGAATTTGTACCAGCGTTTCCATCACTTGTTGTGAAAGCAGATGAAGATCGCTATATCGATCCAGTTCTAAAGCATCAAAATCTGAAGTTTGAGATTTAAATTTTGTGCTTTGGGAATTGAGCGTCAGGGTGTTAGCGTTACCATTCTCAGAAGTGTCATCAGAACCTGCACTCAGAAGTTTTACACCGCGATTAAGAATCGGAGAGCCAAAGTTAGAAACGGTGACTTTATCGTAAGCATTTCGCATTTCAGAATTGACGTGATCCAGCGTTTGGAGGCGATCGTGCAGCGTTTGAGCCAGACTGCGAAGCCGCTTGAGATAGAGGTCTAAACCATTGCGGTCGATCGTTAATTCGCCAAACAAGTCATTGAGTTGATTTAACTGCTTAACCGGAACGCGCACCGTGGAATCTCGATCGCTTTCAGGCAGCATTTCTGGCTCTGTCTGCGTCTCCAATACTTTAAAGTCAGACACCTTAAAATCAGCCTGGGCCGCTTGCGTCTGGGACTCTTTTGCAGGCTGCAATTCCGTAAAGCCCTCGTCATCTACAGCCACCGAATCTGACGACAAAGCCTCCAGATACCACGCAGGCTCCTCTTCTAAAAGCGACTCCGCCGCATCTTGAGGATCACTTGCCGCAACCGCCTCCCAATCCAGCAAGGACTCCGAAGCCTCCAATCCATCGTCAGATAACAGGTCATTCAATCCCATATTGTCTGACTCTTTGAGGCCCGGCTGCGTCATCAGCGGAATCATCCCCGGAATTTCGGCATACTGTCCCACGATCGCCAGGGCCTGCGCCCGTCGCCAAGTTTGCAACGCAGAACGAGCGATCGCAGCCACCTCGTGATCCCCCACTTCCAAACAGTAGGTCACCGACTCACACAAGCTGCTAAACGCCGGGAGTTGCAGCATTTCGCCCAACCCGCCTAGCTCCTGCGCCAAAATCGACAGTTCTTCTTGCAAACAGGGCTGATCTGGCGTTTCTAAGACGCTTTCTAACCGCTGCAAGCAGCCCTCCACCTCCGTCTCAAACAACATCGGAACGATATCCTGTCCTTCGTCAGACGACAGCAGCGAAGCAGCACTCTCATCTTGAGGATCGCCTAACTGCTGGTGGAGTTGCGTAAAAATCGGTTCGACTTCTGCCTCGATCCAATTAGAGTCAAGGGTTACACTCTGGCGATCGCACTCGATCACCTGCCGCAGACAATGCACGGCTCTCAGCAACAAATTTTCGAGCGCAGCACTAATGACGATCGTCTTATCAACCTTCAGCACCTTGAGCGAATCTTCGAGCCGATGAGCCAGATCACTGAGCATTTGAAAGCCCATCATGCCCGCTCCACCTTTAATCGAGTGAGCCGATCGCAGTGCCGCGTTAATTTTTTGAGCATCCACTCGATGGTCTGCCAACCCAATGAGCGCCGCATCCAGCGTGTCCAGATATTCCTGCGCCTCATCGAGGAACTGGCGGCGAATTTCGAGTTCCTTATCGTGTGACATAGTTTTTTAAGAAGGGAGGAGGGATGAAAGGGGGAGGAGGGAGAAGTGAGAAGACGGAAGACGGAAGACGGAAGACAAGAGACAGAACGGGAGACAGGAGACGGGAGACAGAACTAGACTTTTGTCCCTTCTTCATCCTTCATCCCTCATCCCTCATCCCTCATCCCTCAACTTTGAAGGCTCCGACCGACGCTTGCAGGTCTCTGGCGACTTCTACGGTTTGGCGGAGAGACTGGGAGACTTGGAGAGACGAATCAGAGGTGCGACCTGCCACTTGTACAATGTCTTGCATCAAATTGGTGACAGCTTGTGAGGTTTCGACTTGAGACACGGTGGCATCTGAAATCGATCGCACAATCTGATCAATCTGGCGTGAAACCGTGAGAATCTGCTCTAGACTTTGTTTGGCGTTTTCGACGAGGCGCGTTCCTTTGACGACCTGGGTGGTGCCTTCTTCCATCGCATCGACCACCTCGCTGGTTTCGCGCTGAATGGTGGCGACGATTTGTTCGATTTCTCGTGTAGCGGCCGCCGATCGAGCCGCCAGTTCCCCCACTTCTTCGGCAACGACCGCAAATCCTTGACTTTCTTCTCCTGCGCGGGCTGCCTCGATCCCGGCATTGATAGCGAGGAGATTGGTTTGCAGGGCGATTTGATTGATCAGCGAGACGACCTTAGAAATCTGCTGAGATGACTCTCCCAGACGTTTGACTTTTTTGGCGGTTTCTCCGATCGTTTCTCGCAAACCCAGAATGTTCTGCACCGTCAGATCCATTGCTGTGCCGCCTTCTTCGGCTGTTTGGGACGCAGTGCGCGTGACCTCGGCCGCTTGACGGGCGCTATCAGAAACTGACTGAATCGATCGCATCATTTCCTCCATTGAGGCCAACGTGCGAGTGGTTTCTTCGGCTTGTTGAAGCGCTTCTACCGCCAGATTGCGAACCGACTGTTCGTCACTGCCCAGCGACGTGTTGACCTGAATGGCCGCCTGTTTGACCTGGGTGACGATTTGCCGCAGACTCTCAACGATCGAGTTAAAGAAGTCGGCTACCGTTCCAATGTCGCCCGCCGTCACATCTGCCCGCACGGTGAGATCGCCCATCACAGCACCTTCCACATCACCCAACAGATTCAACAACTGGAGTTGCAGGTCTTCTTTTTGCTGTCGTCGCTCTTCTGAAAGCGCTTCGGCTTCGTGGCGAGCTTGCTGGGCTTGTTCTAATAAATAAGCTTGATCTAGTGCAAATCCGATTTGTGTGCTCAGTTGTGCAAAAAAGTCGATTTCTTCCGGTTCCCATTTCCGAGTACCAGAGCATTGATGAGCGCAGATTAATGCAATCAGAGATCCATTTCGCAAGATGGGGCCGACCATGTTGGCTTTGACTTCTAGACGGTCTAAGATCTCACAGTGACAGCGTGTTAGATCTCCATTGTGGACGTTTTCGGTAAACCAAATTCTGCCGCTGCGATAGCGATCGATATCCCCTGGTTTCAGCGGATCTTCGATCGTCTTGCCCATCGCCCGAATCCAGCCCGACCCAACCGACTCGGCGGTAATGGTGCCACTGAGCCAGTCTTCATTAAATCGATAAATCACGACGCGATCGACCTTGAGAAAACTGCGAATTTCATCGACTCCGGTTTGCAGAATGTCATCAAAGTTGAGAGATTTACGAATATTCACCACCATCTCACTGAGAATCTGCGATCGCTGGGCGCTCAGAGTCTGACGATAGAGCAGGTCTTGTAGCTGATCCGCCATCTGGTTGATATTGGTACTCAACCCCGCTAATTCGTCTTCTCCCTGCACTTCGACCCGCGTATTGAGTGCGCCCTGTCCCAATTGTTCGACGGCTTGCGTCGCTTCCAAAATCGGACGGGTGACTCTACGTGCGATCGCCGCCGCCAAGATGCCGACCCACAGCGCTGTGATAAATGTCCCGATCGCCAGCGTCGTCAACAGTCCTCTTTGAGCCGCAAACGCCACATCGGTATCCGCCGCCAACATCACTTCCCAGCCAAGAGCGGGCAAGCCTTGTAGCGTAGTTCCCGGTGTGTAGCTGACGAGTTGTTGAGTGCGATCGAGTTGATTGGTCGAGACAAAGGTGCCTGCTTTCTTGTCGGCTTGCAGTTTGTCTAACCCCGGAAAATCTTGCTTTGCGTCTCGTCCGACTCCCTCCTTTTGGGACGCGATAAAAAACTTACCTGTCGAGTCGAGCAAAAAGTAGTCTCTCGCCGAAACCTGATAGTCGCGGATTACATCCTCAATCTTTTGCAGTGTGACCACCGTACGAACAATGGCGATCGTTTTTCCGCTCACGCTATCCCGCACTGGAGCCGCAAAATAAAGGGCAGAATCGTTGGCAGTCGAGGAAGAGACCACCCGTTCTACATAAGGATTATTGCTCCGCAATACCGATTGAAAATAATCCTGATCTTTCTGATTAGATAGCTTTGATCCGCGAGATTGCAACTGCACATTGCCGTCGAGATCCAACACTGCAATATTCTGGTAGCTGCCATAAACCTCTACAAACTGGTCAAGAACCGCTTGCTTTTCATCATTTGAGGTGTTTTCTTTGATTTTAGAGTTGCTCAAAATGGGCAGCCGCGACAACACTTGAATATCTCCATACCGCTCCAGCATAAAGCGATTGAGCTTGTCAGAAAGTCCCGCTGCCGCTGCTTGTTGAGTGGTAATAATTTCTTTTTTAACCGCCTGATCCGCAATGTAGTAAGCGATCGCGCCGATCCCCAATACCGGAAGCGTGCCAATGGCCAGCGCGATCGCCGTTGCTTTGGTTTTCAGGCTCATCCGCCGCAGTTGGCCTCTCAGAGTTTGAGCTTTTGAGACTTCTGGCACAGGAGAAAAGTGGGTCTCGATCGCCATCCTATCCGTCGGACTCAACGGCAAACGAGGCGAGGAATTGGAATCTTTGGTTGCATTAATTTGATCGACCATAAGACATTCTCAAGCAAGTAAGGGGGTGAACACGGCATGATGCACGCCTTCCTGAGTGTGAGGTGTGAGCGATAAACCAAAGGGTTCAGTTCTGTCTCTTGTCTCTTGTCTTTTATCTCTTGTCTTTTGTCTCTTGTCTTCCGGCTCTTATCGCCTCACTGCCCCTGAAAAATAGCGGACTGCAAGATCGACTCTGCGTCTAATACCAGCAGGAGTTCTTGACCCTGTAAGACACAGCCGCGCAGGAAAGGAATTAGGCTGACTGCAATGTGTTCTGGAGGCGGCTGCACCGATTCGGGATTGACCCAAAGCAGACCATTGACTTGCTTAACCGCAACCGCGATCGACCCGGCACTCGACTTCAAAATCACCAGATCATACTGTTGAGGACTGCTATCTAGTGCGCCAACCTCTAGCAGATTTGCCAGGTCAGCCACCCACAGCACACGACTGCGACGATTGGTGAGACCAAGAATACAAGCAGGCATATTAGGCATCGGAGTCAATCGCTGCGGCGATAATACCAACACTTCCTGAACTTGCTTCATGCCAAACATGACCGGAATTCCCTGGCCAATTTCAAACTTGAGGTAGGCCTCTCCGATCGCTTTTTGAGGTCGATCTTGAAGTAGCGTCAACGCAGACGTTTGCATGGGGTTAGCCTCCAACCGATCGCACAGCACGAATCAATTCTTCTCGCGTAAAGGGCTTGGTGATGTAGACATCGGCTCCCTGTCGCATTCCCCAGAGTTTGTCGATTTCTTGACCTTTGGAGGTGCAAATAATAATCGGTACTTTCTCAGTTTCAGGATTTTTTCTGAGGCTTCGACATAGCTCATAGCCACTCATTCCGGGCATTACAACGTCGGTAACGATCACATCAGGCTTGAGCGCGATCGCTTTATCAAGGGCATCTTTCGCGGTTACGGCACCAATCACTGCATAGCCACTTTCTCGTAGATAGTGACTGAGCAATTCCATTTCCGAAGGGGTATCTTCTACGACAAGAATTGTCCGCATTAGTGTTAAGCTCATGTTTCTCTTTGCGCTTTTAGTCGCTAATCGATCGGGTTGTAGCTAGTATTCGTCGGTTGATCCGCTGTCTGGATCAGTTTACGTTTGTCTTGCTGACGCTGTTACGTCAAAAACTTAAACATCATCTTGAGCAATTCTGATTGGGTAAATGGTTTTGTGAGATAGCCCGAAGCCCCGACCAGTTTGGCTCTGGCGCGATCGATAAAGCCTGTATGTCCAGTTACCATGATGATCGGCGTGTTTTTAAAGCTGGGATGGCGACGCAGCAAAGAACATAGCTCGTATCCATCCAGGTTGGGCATTCCCACGTCAAGCAAAATCACATCTGGTTTATTGCGAACGACCTGCATCAGCGCTTTAACCGGATCATTGATCATCAGCACCGAGAAGTTCGCATCATCTAAAAAGGTGCTAATCGCCTGCAAAATGGTAGGACTGTCATCAATACAAGCCACCGTATAGCACGTTTTAGCCACAGGCCCAGCCGCAGGAGTAGCCTTCATCCCATTCGTTACGGCATGGCTCAATTCGGCGACCCGTTGAGACCCTTGATAAGTCGATGCTTCGCGGGGCACTGAAGGAACGGTAGCGGGGCTGGTTTGCCGTTGGCGATGACACTGCTCGACGAGCGGACGCAAATCAAGCTGGCAAATCTGGGGATAGTGGATAAAACTTTGCTTGTCGATCACTTCATACATTCCCTCAGTGATGCCGAGAAAGGGCGTAATCACGTCTTGAGCGATCGCCGCAATCAAGGTAGCAGCTTGAGTTGTATTGAGAAAGCGTTGCTCAACAAGCCAACAAATTGCTTGATAATCAGCGCTGGTAGACGGGTAGTTTCCTTCTGCATTTTCGTACAGCAGGCGAACTTGGCTCCGCACTGTGCCGATCGCCGGAATGGAAGCACTGAGTTGATGCAGGTGTCGATCGAGCCGCTCAAAAGGAGCCTGAGAACTGGTTGCAAAGGTCAACCTTCCTTGATCGAGATAGATCAACCAGGATGAAGACCCACTGACAACCTGTAAGCAACCATTTGCCTGGCGGTTGATTAATTGGGCTAACAAACTCAGGGGATGCAGACGTTGAAAGGGTTTGTGGCTAACCATAGAAATGGTGTTCATTGAGGAATCGTCTCTATTTAGTGTGGGTGATGACAAAAAGAATCAACTTTGGGCAGCAGCGCACACACCGGGTTGATGCACAACTGAACGTCAACGGAGCATCCGTAGAAACACTAGCTTTTTAGTAGCCTAACAGCAAGTAAAAAATAGAAAGCGTCTTGACAAAAACTTGATAGACACTTAACAAACTTATGAACAAGTCTTGTATTACTCAGAGGTTAATCAACTGACCACACAAGTTTATTCAGTCTTAAAAGAATTTAAGGATCAGCGTGAAACAAATTAGTGATATCTATTGATACAAGACTCAGGCGTTAGATCAGCACTTTTAGCAATACTGGTGTGAATGACAAAAGCAATGGGTTCGCACATTTGCGATCGCAGATTTTTTTGCAGCATAAGCGGAGGGTTATTGTCATCAAATGACCACGTTTTATTTGTTTAAATAATTTTGGCCAACCTCCCTAGATGAATGATTTGGGTTACGATCGACCCGGTTTTTTGTAGTTGACGCGGTTAGGTTAAAGATGTGCCAGCACCCCAATTAATCAAACTAAAGTCTTTACTCTCTAATCCTGACACTCTGGCTTTGTTCAACTCAGCAGTCAATAAAAGGCTGCAAAGTTAGTGACCAATTACTCAACTTTGAGCGTACGAGATGTCAGTAGAGCAGTTGATCAATAGAGTACTCGCTACACTCATAAATAACAAGCTCTCGAAAAAATAATAGCCAACTAAATGTGCTTTGGTATACCAAGCTTGAAGCAGTTATTAATAACTTTGTTCGCGAAGAATTGCTGTCTACTGCTCCAGATGTCGCTCTGTAGTTGATATCCAGCAGCCTTGTAATATCAAATGATGGTTAATGAGACTCCTAAAGCTGCTCGATCGAGAAAGCTAATTTTCAAACTGAATGTATTAGTTAAGACATCAATTTCTGAATTTTACACGTAATTTACACAAGGCATAATGCAGCACAGCGGCTCATAGATATGGACTGTACTCCTCTAGAATATGGATGATGACTAGTGATAAACTATACTTGATTTGAAAGAAAGCGGCGATCGTTATTTTCTCTCACAATCACGCCTAACAAATTCAATTCATCCCGCTTCAAAGCCCCAATCAACCTGTCAGCAAATTGGCTGAAAAAATTCATTCAAATGACTTATGAAGTTTGCCCAGAAAAGTAGCGTTGGTCAAGCATATTTTCATAAAATCATGACAGCTTTGTTGGAGACCTGCTCAAAGACTTTGAACCTGTTTTAACGTGAATTCGATGAAATCCTTTGCTGTGGTGATCGCGCCAGGCAGCCCCCTAAATCCCCCAAGTTTGGGGGACTTTGAGCAAAAATCCCATCCGGAAGTCCCCCAGATTGGGGGGTTGGGGGGCGAAAGTGCTGAATCAAGAAGCGAAAAAACTCTGTCGAATTCACGTTGTTTTACGTCTCGCATCTTTCGTCTTCCGTCTTCCGTCTCCAATGTTCAAAAAAAAGCCAGAGATCAAAATCCCTGACTCAAGTAAATCGATCAAACGGTGGGTTAAGTCGCTCTACAACACGCCCATGTTAGACAATCCCAAAATCACGCCTGCGCCCAACACATGACCAAAGCTGGTAGCTCCCAAGACCGCAGGCAACCCAAACCCACCAAACAGATTAGAGGAAGGCATGGCAGGCGGCGCACTGGGGTTCTTCATCGTGTATTTAGCAAAGGCGATCGCCAGAATATTACAGGCAATCATGACCAAAGCTACGTTAGGGTTCCATTCGAGCGTTCTGGGAGCGACGGTTAATAATAGTGAGGTCAACATTTAATTTCTCCTTACAGGTTTTTATCGCTTGTCTTCAGGTCAATGAATTTCTACCAAAAAACTGTAACCTACTGGGTCAAATTGCATTAATCATTCACTTTTCTACAATTTTCGACATAAAGACCGCGATCGTCCCGTCTGCCTGCCCCCTTGCGGATCACTCCTCACCCTGAGGAATCTAGAGGCAACCCGGATTTGCAAGAAGGTGTAATGCCCTGGATTTTGATTGTGTATGACGCTCAAACAGACGTAGCCTACTGGCTGTACGTGCAAGCCTATTTTGAGCAGCTAACCATTTCTGATCTTCCTCAAACAGGGGAAACGGTCACTGTGTATTTGAGCAAACAGAATATATTAGATCAAGAAGCCATCAGGACGTTTGCTCGGTACAGAGACATCGTTCTACAACAGCTACAGGGAGTAATACACCACGATGTCTGAGGATGTAACTTTCGCAGATTTAGAAAAACTTCTGTTAAGACTGGGTTTTATTTGCCGTCAAGCGGTTGGAACTCACCAGGTTTTTCAACACGCCGCATCAAGTACTCTGATCGTCCTCCCTGGATACAAACCGCAGGAACTTCTTCGACCTGTTCATCTGGTTTCCGTTCGGAAAATCCTCGCAGAGAACGGTCTGATGACATCGGCAGCGTTTGATGGATTTTTGGAAAAAGTCAATCAGTAAAAGCGGCTTCTAACGCACTTCTCAGGGCATCTCACCTACAAAATCTAGTAGCTGGTGCGCCATTTGCAGTTTGCTGCTGAGTGGAATTTTGACCAAACGACCAAAGCGATCGATTAACACTGCCTGATTTGTCTCGCTACCAAAACCGCTCTTGGGCTGATCAATCGGATTGGCGGCGATCGCATCCAACTTTTTACGCTGCATTTTCTCTAGGGCGGGTTTGATGATGTCTCCCGTCTGAGCAGCAAATCCGATTAGTTTTTGGTGAGGCTGCTTGAGCTTAGACAAATCCGCCACAATGTCAGGCACATTCGCCAAAGGCAACTGATCGGGCAACTTGCGCTTGGGCAACTTTTCGGCACTAAATGTCGCAGGCTTGACATCCGCAACTGCCGCCGCCATGATCACCCAATCCGCATCGCTGACGCATTCCCCCATCGCTTGGTGCATCTCAGCCGCATTGATTACAGAGATTTTGCGGACATTTTGTAAATGAGCCAACAGAGGACGATCGATTAGCCCATGTACCAACGTCACGATCGCTCCCCGATGCACCGCCGCCTGCGCCAGGGCTACTCCCATTTTCCCGGTCGAAGGGTTGCCAATAAAGCGGACGGGATCAAGATATTCTCGTGTGCCTCCAGCGCTGATCAAAATCCGTTTGCCCGTTAGATCGCGCTTGCCGTGGGTGTAGAGTAGCGATCGAATCTGAGGTAACAATTCTTCAGGCTCGGCCATTCGTCCCGCTCCGACGCGATCGCAGGCCAGCATTCCCTCTCCCGGATTGGCCGCATGGTAGCGAGAATCAGACTGGAGCGATCGCCAATTGTGCTGTACAGACTGCTGTTGCCACATGTCTGTATTCATCGCTGGAGCCAACAAGACGGGACAAGTCGAAGCCAACACCGTATTGGTCAGCAAATTATCCGCCAGTCCGTAAGCGAGTTTGCCTAGAGTGTTCGCGGTGAGTGGCGCAATCACAAAAACTTCTGCCCATTCACCTAACTCAATGTGTAGCGGACGAGGGTGAATCGGTTGCCAAAAAACACTGTCCGTATAGGCTGGATGACGACTAAGCGTTGATAACGTCAGAGGTGTAATGAACTGTTGAGCAGAATTCGTCAAAATGACTCGAACACTTGCCCCAGATTTTGCTAACGCCGAAACCACTGCACAGACTTTGTAAGCAGCAATGCCACCGCCAACCCCTACTAAAACTCGTCTGCCTTCAAGCATAAATAGTTAGCGAACAGGGAAAATCGAATCGTAAACTTTCCCTGGTTCCTAAATCAAGCTTCGTCAAAGGATTCTAGATCCAGCAGATGGAGATAAGGTTCGACGAGTTCGGGGCGCTGAAAGGCGATCGCTCTCAAGTAATGCCAATCTTTTAGCCCATCAAACACGTTTGCGTAATTGTCTTGTTCTAGCCGGGAAGCCAGATCCGCTACTTCTGCTTCGGTCAGCTTCGAGATATTCAGCTTCTCAAGATCTACAGTCGTCATGGCTTGCACCTCCATTAAATTTCTACCGCACGTTAACTGACTTTAACGCCGCAAGTAGAAGACCCCTGTCGAAAGTTTACTCCAGCTTGCGCGGCTCCTGCCAATCGTAAAGCTTTAATTAACGTGAAGTCGGACTAGTTCAACGTTTTCCGAATGAATTGCTGCATTTCGTTAAGGACTTGAGGAGAGATTTCGTGTCCCATATCAAACTCTTGATACTGAAGGGGTGCGCCCAAAGCGGTGAGACGATCGCGGGCAATCTGAGCGGCCTTAAGCGGAACGATTTCATCTTGTCGCCCATGCACGATCAATAGGGGAGGAATGGCCGTGTCTAACGGAGGAATCGCCCCATGCAGATAGCCACTCAGTACCATCAATCCCGCTAGTGGCAGCGACAGTCCGACATCCAACGTCATTGCGCCGCCTTGAGAAAATCCGCCCAAAATCGTCCGATTTAACGGAATGCCCGTCTCGGATTCTAATGATTTGAGCCAATCGGTGAGCAGTTGGCGACTGGTGAGTAAGTCTTGCTGCGTTGCAATGTCGGCTCGAAAGTTCAAATTGTCGGATAAGTCGTACCACATTTTTCCACCAATGCCATAGGGGTGAGGAAAGGGCGCATCCGGCACTCTAAACTCGCATTTGGGCAATTCTAGCAACGAGCAAAGATAGGCGACATCTTGAGCATTTGCGCCCCAGCCGTGCAGAATGACAATCAATCCTTGAGATGCTGATTTAGAGGGGATGGCGATCGCGCTAAGAGACATGGCCTGACCTAAAATTCGTCGCTCTTATCATACGTGAGGCGTGAGGCGTGAGAGGTGAGGCGTGAGGCGTAAATTCAAAGTTCTCTTCCAGTTATCATTTCTCAAGTTCCTCTATCCTAAATACAGCTATCTTATTTGAGTTGTGAGAATTCGCTGGTCAGTTATTAGTGGTGAGTTAGTGGCTAAGAACAAATCACTAAGAACCCGCTATTTCAAGATTGTCACAACTGATTTAAGACTGCTAGAGATGCGAATATGACTGGGGATTTTGACTCATGGCACGTCTGGCGCTACTTAGTGTATCGGATAAAACAGGACTGATTGATCTGGCTCGTAACCTGATTGAGGAATTGGGCTTTGATGTGATCAGTAGTGGGGGCACCGCCAAAGCGCTCAAAGACGCAGGGTTGCCTGTGACCAAGGTTTCTGACTACACCGGATCGCCAGAAATTTTGGGGGGACGAGTCAAAACCCTGCATCCTCGCATTCATGGCGGCATTCTGGCTCGGCGAAATCTGTCTGAAGATGTGGCTGACTTGGAGGCGCAAAACATCCGCCCGATCGACCTGGTGGTGGTCAATCTCTACCCGTTTGAGCAAACGATCGCGAATCCAGATGTCAGCTTGGTGGAGGCGATCGAGCAGATCGATATTGGCGGGCCGGCGATGTTGAGGGCGGCGGCTAAAAATTTCGCGCATCTGACGGTGCTCTGCAATCCTGCTCAGTATGAATCGTATGTTCAAGAACTGCGCCAAAGTGAAGAAGCGTCTTCTGCCTTTCGACAAGCCTGTGCGCTGAGAGCCTTTCAACATACGGCAGCGTACGATCGCGCCATCGCCAACTATCTCGAACTGCGCGCATCAGAACGAGACCAGCTTCCTAATTCCTGGACGCTCACGGGACAGAAACGACAAGAACTGCGCTACGGCGAAAATCCTCATCAGCCCGCCGCCTGGTATCAGACTGGAGACAGCGCGATCTCTTCGAGTTACCCGCAAGGGGTCGGATGGGCTGCCGCCACCAAGCTTCAGGGCAAAGAACTCAGCTACAACAACCTGGTTGACCTCGAAGCTGCCCGCCGAATCATTGCCGAATTTGCTCATCCTGAGAATGATCCGGCCGCTGCAATTCTTAAACATACTAATCCGTGTGGATCAGCGATGGGATCATCTTTGTTGGAAGCTTACGAAAAAGCCTTTAACGCGGATTCGATCTCAGCATTTGGGGGAATTGTCGCCTTGAATCGATCGATTGATGCCCCCACGGCCACTGCTCTCACCAAAACCTTTTTGGAATGCGTGGTGGCTCCGGGTTGTGATCTTGAAGCCCAAGCAATCTTGCAGGCAAAATCAAAGGTTCGGGTGCTGATCCTGCCCGATCTGTTGACTGGCCCCAAGCAGACTGTCAAAGCGATCGCCGGGGGATTTTTAGTTCAGTCGGCAGATGATGTGATTGCTGACCCTGACCAGTGGCAAGTCGTCACCCAAAAGCAGCCCACGCCCGCCCAACTCGCCGAACTGCTGTTTGCCTGGAGAATTTGTAAACATGTCAAATCTAACGCGATCGTCGTCACTCAAAATCGCACCACGATCGGAGTCGGAGCCGGACAAATGAATCGAGTCGGATCGGCTCAAATTGCCTTAGAGCAAGCCGGAGAAAACGCAAAAGGGGCTGTTCTGGCCAGTGATGGATTTTTCCCGTTTGATGATTCTGTTAAGACGGCGGCGGCTGCCGGAATTGGAGCGATCGTGCAGCCAGGAGGCAGTCTCCGAGATCAAGAATCCATCATCGCTGCTGACGAACTTGGATTGGTCATGGTGTTTACCGGGATACGACATTTTTTGCACTAGAAAGCTATGCTAAGTTTTATGACAATCCTCGCTCATGTAACAGAGAACACTATGTCGATCGAGATCCCGGAGTCCGTTAAGGTTTACAGCCAGTTTTTTCACCCCGCCTTGATGTGGGGATTGCTGGCGCTGTCAATTTATGCCCTTTATTTAGGCGTTCAGATTCGTCGCACCCGTGCCGCAGAAGGCGATGCCAAAAAAGAATTGATCAGAGGTAAGTTCAATATCAAACATTACCAAATGGGGTCAATTTTATTGGCGCTGATGGTGGTGGGGTCGATCGGCGGTATGGTTGTCACTTATATCAACAACGGCAAGCTGTTTGTCGGCTCTCATTTGCTGGCTGGACTGGGAATGACGGGCATCATTGCGGTGTCTGCTTCCCTATCGCCGTTTATGCAAAAAGGACAAGACTGGGCACGATATACCCACATTGCGCTAAACGTTGGAATGTTGGGACTGTTTGGTTGGCAAGCGGTCACGGGTGTACAGATTGTGCAGCGTATCATCAGCAAAATGTAAGCCGATATGCGACTCGTCTAAGTCTTTTCTTAAGGGAGTTGGGGAGATCTTTCCGATAGGCAAACCTCACAGTAAGATCCCCGTAGCTCCCTTAAAAACCTGACTCAAAAATCTGAATTCGATGGAAGTTTTTGGCTTCGTTGCTTAAGTCCGCTGCTCTCCAATTCTAAGGAACTTTAAGATAAGTCTTGCCTGCTCAAAGTCTCTTACTGTGGGAGATTTGGGGGCATTCTTGAATCTGTAACCAGGGCAAATAGACTTGCCGAACCTTTAGTTAGAGTGGCTTTTGGTTAGAGAGAGAAGCTTGGGGTGAGGGAGTCTTGTAAGCCGTACGATCGCTTCTCGATTGACCGTTTCCGTTTGTCCCGTGTAGACGGGGGTCGGGTTGCGGCAGGTGTGGCGCGTCGCCCAACGGTTGAGGATCTTCGAGATATTTGAATTCTCCTTTGCCGTCCATTGAGGGCCCTTTAGCCCAACGACCTTCTGCACTCTCGGTGCCTTCTGATTGGTTCCAAAATTCGTAGGCGTGTTTTGACTTCTCCAAATCTTGGGGGAAAGAACTGGGCACGGGTGTATCATCCAATCCGTCTGAAATGATTTCTTCGATCGCAGCTAACCATTGATTTTGGTGCATCGTGTCACGGGCAATCATAAAGCTGAGAGTGTCGCGCACACCTGCATCAGAAGTCATTTCATACATGCGAATGGCCTGCAAACGGCCTTGAGATTCTGCATGAAGATTAGAACGAAAGTCAGCCAACAAATTACCACTTGCGATAATAAATCGACCATTCCAGGGATACCCAACACTATCACTTGGGGTTGCACCCAGACCAGATACGATCGCGTGTTGCGGATTCATGCTGGCCATGATGGTATCACGAGGGTTGGTTCCTCCCATCACAGAGGCGATGATCGGATCGTTGTTAACAGCATCTTCTTGAGCCTTGAGGGGGGCTTTGTCGAGCAGATGTGCAATCATTGCTGCCAGCATTTCGATGTGACCGATTTCTTCGGTGCCAATGTCTAGCAACATATCACGGTATTTTGCAGGGCCTCGGCAGTTCCAGCCTTGAAACAGATACTGCATCATCACCGTCATTTCACCAAACGGGCCACCGATTAGCTCCTGAATTTTTTTGGCATAGACTGCATCAGGCTGATCCGGAGGCGTGAAATACTGCATTTGCTTTTTGTGAAAAAACATTCTGACTCTCCTGGTATTTTTGAGGATGGTTGAGGTTTGGAATTAACGAAGACTTTGCGATCGCTGGTTAGCTAATTGAATTGGATTTAGCTTTAATGCAGCACAGATGCTTCTGTTGTAACGTGGGAGAAATTGTGCATACTCCACCAAGGGGAGGAAGCTGAAATCCTCATATTTAGGGAGCGATCGTCTTCTCTGGGGGTAAGTTTTTTTAATTAGAATTCGCTAATAAATCACACACAATTTTTTGTGAATGATCAAATTGATCCAGAGCATTGATCTAAGAACGGGATGAACAACTTTGCTGTAATTACAAACTTCAGAAGCCTCTTATTTCTTCTGGAGCGAATATGAATTCAATAAAGGTTTTTACTTCGTTGCTTAAATTCACGTCAGTTCGATGAACGCTTCGCTTTGCTTTTGATCCAGGAACGCCCCCTAGATCCCCCACGAGTGAGGGACTTTGAACCAGAATTCCTCTCTTAAAGTCGCCCAAAATTGGGGGGTTGGGGGGCAGAAGCTGTGAACAACGAAGCGAAAAAATTCTCATCGAATTCACGTTAAATTCAGACTGATATTAGTGAACTGGGTTAATGAACTGGGTTAATGATCTGGAGAGATTAGCTTTAAGGCTATTTCTACGAAGGAAATGATCAAACGTAGGGTGGCAGTGGTGAAATCAATTGAGCGATCGTGTTTCAGGTGAGCAGAGCGATCGTTCTAACTTCTCGGAATGCGGGATAATACAAACAGAACCCGACGCTGAAACACCATGATTGCTCAAGACATTCGAGACTGGCAACGAGTCGCTAAAGCCTTTGAAGGCGTGTTGGGCAAAGGTGGCGTAGTACGTAAAAAAGAAGAACTGCTGGTCTATGAATGTGACGGGCTGACTAGCTACCGCCAACGTCCCGAAATTGTTGTCTTTCCGCGCACCACTGAGGAAGTTTCTGAAGTTGTCAAGATTTGCGATCGCTTCCAGATTCCCTTTGTCGCTAGAGGTTCGGGGACGGGACTATCGGGGGGGGCGCTGCCGATCGAGGACTGCGTGTTGATCGTCACCGCTCGAATGAATCGCATTCTCAACGTCGATCTCGAAAATCAGCGCGTCGTCGTTCAGCCAGGCGTGATCAACAATTGGGTGACACAAGCCGTGAGCGGGGCGGGGTTTTATTATGCGCCTGATCCATCGAGTCAGATTATTTGCTCGGTGGGCGGCAATGTGGCAGAAAATTCGGGCGGGGTACATTGTCTCAAGTATGGCGTGACGACCAATCACGTTTTGGGGTTGAAGCTGGTCTTACCGGATGGGGCGATCGTCGATGTCGGCGGTGAGCTTCCTGAAATGCCGGGATATGATCTGACGGGTGTGTTTGTCGGCTCAGAAGGCACCTTGGGCATCGCCACCGAAATCACGCTCAAAATCCTCAAAACTCCCGAATCGATTCGCGTTTTGTTAGCCGACTTTACCAGTGTCGAAGCGGCTGGGGCTGCTGTTTCTGACATTATTAGCTCAGGGATCATTCCGGGTGGGATGGAGATGATGGACAACTTGAGCATCAATGCGGTCGAAGATGTGGTGGCGACGGGCTGCTATCCGCGAGATGCTGAGGCGATTTTGTTGGTCGAGGTGGATGGGCTAGAGGTCGAAGCCGAAACCTACAGTCAGCGGGTTGCTGAAATTTGTACCAAAAATGGGGCGCGAAACGTCACAGTTGCCACCGATGCCGACCAGCGCTTGAAACTTTGGAAGGGACGCAAGGCCGCATTTGCGGCGATGGGTAAGCTCAGTCCTGATTACTACGTGCAAGATGGCGTGATTCCGCGCACCAAGCTGGAGTACGTTTTGCGGGAAATTGCGTCGCTGGGTGAGCAGTACGGCTACTTTGTCGCCAATGTGTTTCATGCGGGCGATGGCAATCTGCATCCGTTGATTTTGTACGATAATGCCGTTCCGGGGGCGCTGGAGCAGGTGGAAGAACTGGGCGGGGCGATTCTCAAGCTCTGTGTGCAGGTGGGCGGCAGCATTTCTGGTGAACATGGCATCGGGGCGGACAAGCGCTGCTATATGCCCGAAATGTTTACCCAAGCTGATTTAGAAACGATGCAGTATGTTCGGCAAGCATTCAATCCCAAAGGGTTGGCTAATCCAGGGAAGATCTTTCCCACGCCTCGCACCTGTGGAGAAGCGGCGAAATCAATGCCAGCGGAGTTTGGGAACGTCGATCGCTTTTAGAGATCAGGGATGAAGTGAATTCGGGTAATTCATGAGTCGGCTTTGGAGGGAGGGGAAGACCATTCGCAAAAAACATCAATGCCGATGTGGAGGATGTAGAGCGCAACGGCGGTGGCGATCGCAGAGTCGATCGGCAGCGGAACCCCAGAGAGATTGACCAGGGCAGTGATCATTCCGGTGACTAGAGTTGCGTTGGCGGGATTCTTTTTGGCCCCCTGGATTAAGCTGCGGAGGCTGTCATTTTCGCCGCAAACTTCTTGCTGGACTCGCTTGAGAAGCAGTTGCCAGAGCGATCGCGTTTCGTCACCAAATGTTCGGGGTTCGCCGTAGCGATCGACATAGAGTTGGGCGAAGGTGGCTTCAAAGTCCTGGGTTTGTTCTAGAAGGTGCAGGGCTTGTGGGTCGGCGGCGGGAGATTGACGGAACTGGTTGATTTCTTCGAGGGTGGGAAAAACGTTCATGATCTTTTAAAGGATTTTCTACCGTCGCAGACTGGTTTCCGGAGATTTTAGGAGACGAGTGTAGTTTGTCACAAGCCTTCTACTGATTTTGTATTATGCCGACGATCGAGATTCGACAAACAAGTGGATTTGAGGCGGTCGTGGCGATCGCGGGATCAGAGTTTGAGATTGCGGTGAGCGATCCGTTTGCCGAACAAGATGAGAAGCAGTTGGAATGGTACTTTGAGGAGTGGATCAAGTTTCCATTTTCGGATGAGACGATCGCGCAACAAGTGGCGGAAAGTGTGCGATCGTATGGCGAAAATTTGTTTCAGCAGGTGTTTGGCGATCCAGAGGCTTATGCGGCTTATAAAAGTTTAAAGGTCAGTGAGTTAGAAATTTTGATCAAGGGATCGCCAGAGTTTCAAGGGTTGCACTGGGAAGCGATGCGAGATCCGAAGGCGGCGCATCCTTTGGCGATCAATGGTGTGATGGTGCGCCAGAAACGGGTGCAGGGCAAGGCGATTACGAGAGCGATCGAGCCTTCGACGGTGCTAAATTTGCTGATCGTCACAGCGCGACCCAATGAGGAGAAAGATGTCGGGTATCGAACGATTTCGCGCCCGATGGTGGAGGCGATTCGAGATGGGCAGTTGCCTGTGAATGTGGAGATTGTCCGACCGGGGACGTATAAGGCGTTTTTGGATCATTTGGAGGCGAAACCGGAAGGGTTTTATCATGTCGTGCATTTTGATTTGCATGGCGGATTGATGGCGTATGAGCAGTTTCAGAAGTATGAGCCGACGGGGGAGAAGTATCGGTTTCAGCGGGGGGCGCGGCTGGAAAATCTGACTAAATACGCTGGAGTCAATGCCTTTCTGTTTTTTGAAGGGGATGAGTCGGGGCAGGCGGTTGCGGTGACGGCAGACGAGATTGTAGGAGAATTGCAGGATCGAGGGATTCCGGTTTGTATTTTGAATGCTTGTCAGTCTGGGAAACAAGTTAGAGCGAATGGGGATGCCGATCGTATTGATGAACGTGAAACTAGTTTGGGCGCTCGGTTGATGGATGCCGGGATGCAAATGGTGGTGGCGATGGCCTATAGCGCCACGGTGGATGCGGCCAAGGTGTTGATGCAGCGAGTGTATGGGGAGTTGTTTGCAGGGGAAGCGCTGTCTAAAGCGGTGAGAGCGGGGCGACGGGAGTTGTTCGATCGCAAAAGCCGATCGGTGTATTTCAATCAGCAGGTGGATCTCGAAGATTGGTTGTTGCCTGTGGTGTATGGCAATCAGCCTGTAAATTTTGGGCTGCGGGAGATGACGTTTGCGGAGTCGGATGCGTATTTTGCGCGACAGGGGACGGAGTATCGGTTTGCGGGGGCGACGTATGGGTTTGTGGGGCGGGATTTAGATATTTTGAAGCTGGAGAAGGGGCTGCTGCGACATGGCGTAATGCTGTTGCAGGGGATGGGCGGCACTGGGAAGACGACGCTGCTGCGCTATTTGCAGGACTGGTGGGTGCAGACGGGGTTTGTGGAGCGGGTGTTTTATTTTGGCTATGACGTGAGAGCCTGGACGCTGGAACAGATGATGTTTGAGATCGCGTCTGTCATTTTCTCGGATGTGGAGATGCGGCAGTTTCAGGCGATGCGGCTAGAGGCGCGGGTGGGGCGACTGGTGCAGACGATGCGGAGTCGTCGCTATGGGTTGATGCTGGATAATTTGGAGTCGGTGACGGGACAGGCATTGGCGATTCAGAATACGTTGCCTGGGGAGGAGCAAGAGCGAATTCGGGAGTTTCTCGATCGCATTGCAGGCGGAAAGTCGATCGTGCTTTTGGGGTCGCGGAGTCGGGAAGAGTGGCTAAAGTCGGCGTATCGAGACAATCGCTATGAGTTGCGCGGGTTGGATCAGGAGGCGCGATCGCAGTTGGCCAAAAAGGTTTTGGAGCGGCACGTTTTGGATGGGGCAAGGCGGAAGGCGATTTTGGCGGATCGGGAGTTTGAGCGGCTGATGCGGCTGTTGGCGGGGTATCCGTTGGCGATCGAGGTGGTGTTGGCAAATTTGGCGCGGCAGAGTGTGGCGCAGGTGTTGGCGGGGTTGGATGCGGCGGATGTGGGGTTGGATCGGCCGGGTGAGAAGACGGAGAGTATTTTGAAGTGTGTGGAGTATTCGCACAGCAATTTGTCGGCCGAGGCGCAAAAGTTGCTGCTGTGTTTGGCTCCGTTTAGTGGGTTTGTGCATCGAGAAGGGTTGAAGGATTATGCTCAACAGTTACTAGAACTTAAGCCTTTTCAAGATTATCCTTTTGAGCAGATTGATGAAGCAATACAGGAAGCAATTAACTGGGGATTATTATCACCAATTGATAATAGAAATCTACAATTACTTAACATTCAACCTGTATTTCCTTACTTCCTGGGAACAAAACTGTGTCAATCAGATGATGTAATTCGTGAAGCATTAAACGAGGGATATAAGAATCACTATTGTAATCTAGCAAGCAACTATTACCAATTAATGCGCTCAAGAGATTCATTAGAGCAACAGGTAGGAAAATATTTCTGTGAGCAAGAGTATGAGAATTTGTGCAAGGCTTTGGGAATTGCTTTAGAGAAAAAGAGAGGCATTAATATTTACTCGTGTATAGACTATTACCTAGCGCTTATTGGCAATATTCACACCCGTACTGAACTAGCAGACTTCACCTTCAAGATCCTAGAATCTTATCCAACTGAGTTTGTTACTGAAGAAGTTGAATTTGTAATGGTGCAAGCTTGCTTATCACTTGGTAATTGCTACCTCAAAGTGGGGAATTACCAAGCTGCACAGAGTGCATACTCTAAAAGACTGGAGCTATTAAGAAATCTGGGTAATTTACATGACCAGCAATCAGAAATAGCCGTATCGTATGTCAATCTAGGTATGATTGCACACAAGCTTCTTGAGTATGAAGAGGCAAAGCGCCTCTATAATCTCGCTCTGCAAATCTTTAGTGATTTTAATAGATATGAGCAAGCCGACGTTTACCACAATCTAGGTAGATTGGCACAGGACAACTATGAGTACAGAGAGGCAGTCCATTATTATTATCAAGCACTTCAAATCAAAACTGAGTTCAATGATCGTCGGTCACAAGCCGTAACATATCAACAGCTAGGTAGGGTAGCACACAAGCTTGGTGCATATGATGTAGCAAAATCCAACTACGAGAAAGCTCAACAGCTTTCTGCTGAGTTTGATGATCAAACCGAACAAGCAAATACATTTCACTATTTAGGTATGTTGGAGGAGGATTTTCACAGATATCAGGAGGCAAGACGTTACTATCAACAGTCTCTAAGGATCAACATTGAATCCAACTACCGCTATAACCAAGCCAGCACCTATCACCAATTAGGCATCCTTGCCCAAGAACTGCGCGAGTATGAACAAGCCCGCTCCGACTATCAACAAGCCCTCCAAATCAAAGTCGAATACAACGATCGCTATTCGCAAGCCAGCACCTATCACCAATTAGGCAGAGTTGCCCAAGCGTTGCGCGAGTATGAACAAGCCCGCTCCGACTATCAACAAGCCCTCCAAATCAAAGTCGAATACAACGATCGCTATTCGCAAGCCCGTACCTACGGTCAACTAGGACTGTTAGCAGAGGCGGAGGGAAATGCTGCGGAGGCTAGAGCTTGTTTGCAAACCGCAATGGAGATCTTTATGGAGTTTGGCGATGAGTATCATATGGCGATCGCTCAACGGAACCTCGATCGATTGTCGGATTGAAGTGCGATCGGTTTGATTTAGAAGTGCGATCGAATTGAGTTGTACGATCAATCGTTTGCAGAAGTGCGATCGCAACTATTCGATCGCGTATTCACTAAAACGCCGCAAACTTGGAGAATGCAAACCTAGTACAATGTCTGATGCCTTTACACCCCATTCCAGCAGAGCTTTCGCCAAATCAATATCGGTGACATTTTCTTGAATCCAAATCTTGCCATCCAATAGCTCTAAATGAATCACAGGCTGAAAGATGCGATGACCCGCTTCATCCCAACCGATATCTAGAATCTGATACTGATGATGTGTCTCATCAAAAACTGGGACGGTTCGCACTGACCCCGATACTTGAGATCGCTCAACAATCTCCTGCAACACATCCAAAATAATATTGCGATAACGTCGATCGCTCATCCATTGGTCAAGCGTCTCATCTGTGCCATTTATAGAGGTTTGGGTATCCATTGTTTTACCTCTTCGAGATCTGGATCGACTAACAGTAACCGGACTTGATTCTCCTCTAGGCTATCGTGAAAAAACGGAGTCAGGAAAAAACGGTGATGAATTTCATCAGGTAAAGCCAGATAAGGGATACGATTGGGCTGAGTTTGTCTTAAAACCATTCGATAGTGGATGTACTGCCCAATTGCTTGATGAAACTCATACACAACACTCGCTGCCGAAAAACTTTTTACCTCAATTGCAATTTGAACGCTGTCCTTCTGTGCGCCTAGGACTTGTTCCGCTCCTAAGTCAACTTCTAATTTTGTTGCGCCATATCTCAAGGTGAGCGGAGCAACATTCACCCAACTATCCTTTACCAAGGCTTGCTTAACTGTTTCATGAAAGGAATCTCTTGCTGACATTAAAATTTACACCTGCAAAACTGTCCCAGACGAAGAATGACTTACATTCACAGCGATCGTATCAAGTTTGAGCGCGATAGTCATTCAGTAGCGGTAATCGTAGGATTTAATCAGCAGTCTACAAAGTGCGATCGCTATGAGCAAGCAGGTACCTATGGTCAATTAGGACTGTTAGCAGAGGCAGAGGGAAATGCTTTGGAGGCTAGAGCTTGTTTGCAAACCGCAATGGAGATCTTTATGGAGTTTGGCGATGAGTATTCTATGGCGATCGCCCAACAGATCCTCGATCGATTGTCGGATTGAATGCGATCTGTTTAACTTGGCAGTGCGATCGCCTGTTGTTAGAGCGATTTCACTTGAATCACGTAAAATGGGGGAAAGCGTTATCTTCGGGACAGCCAATCTGCCTGTTTATCGTCTTATGTTAGAAGCAACTCAAATTCAGCAAGCTGTTCTCGACAAACTTCGCCAGCTTCCTCTGGAAAAACAGCAGGTCGTTCTTACCTTTGTCGATTCTCTAGACACTTCAGATCCCTCTTCAGAGCAAGAATGGTCACTGTCCGCGATCGCTGCTTCTGTCCACGACTTACTGAACGATCCTGAAGAAGATATTTACACCTTAGAAGATGGTGAACCGATCGCAGATGAAGCGTAAGATTGTCTTGATCGAGTTTCCCTTCGACGATCTATCAAATAGCAAAATTCGCCCCGCGTATTGTCTAACAAGCTCAGTTGGAGAAAATCGTCATATCATCTTCGCGCTCATTACAAGTCGAATCCCAACCCAACTCCTTTCAACCGATCTAGTCCTAGATCCTACCAACCCAGACTTCGCAACAAGTGGACTCAGAAAACCTTCCACACTCAGACTCAATCATCTGATCACATTACGAAGATCGATGATTCAGAGACAACTTGGAAAACTGTCCCCAAAAACTCATGAGCAACTGCTCGAAAAACTTTGTGAACTAATTGAGTAGCGCGATCGTTCAACAGCACCTTGATCGCTTATCGGCTTGAATGCGATCGCTCTATTTGAGAGGCACGATCTCTTCGAGTTACCCGCAAGGGGTCGCGCTTCATTTTTTGCGACCTGCTAAAATCTGGAACACTGACTACGACTGAAACAACATGAGCGATCGCTCTAGCTCAGAATATCCAGAACTTCCGAACCAATGGCAAGTGATCGAGGTGAATAAAATTTATTGCTTCAACAACGATCAACAAGTTTCATTCAGTCAATCTCAGATCGAACTCGGTACTTTGTATGATGGATTAGGCAAGCATCTTAAAGCGATCAAGAAAGGTGTCGTTCCGCCCAAAGGAAATACTGGGCTGGTTCCCTCAGAGGAACTCGATTATGATTTCAAATCTAAAATTTTGGGAAAAGGTGGCAACCGTCGATTTCACGCCAAAATAATAGAAGAAGTCCTCCATTTCCCAGGCAAAATGACCACTCATTGAATAAGCTCTGTGAATACAACACTCAAAACTCATCCAGTTTGGCAAAACTTCACTCAAGCTCTAGCACAAATCGATCCAAATCAAATCGCACACCAACATCTACAAGATTGCCAAGCTGAAATTCACGGCTATTGGGACGAAAACGATCGACCTTACGAAACGATTCGATTTAAACAACTGCCTACTCCTCAACTGATTAGCAGTTCTCTAGGCGTAACTCCAAATCAAACAGAAACCGCGCATTGGCTTCAACTTAGATATTTACTCCTCGTTCCTACAGGCTTACCTGTGGGCGAGTTACTTCTAGTTCTAGACGACAGCCTAGAAGTAATCGATGAGAACTGGGTGATCGATGTTCACTCGCCTCATGTTGTTGCGATCGCTGATCCAAATTGATGCCAGCGCTCAACCATTTCCAGATAGCGAGATCGTAGCCGTTTCTAGCACGTTGAAATTAGACCATTATTGTGAGAGCGGTGTTATGAACCTTCAGGTTGTCTCTCAATCCTCACCCGATTTCACCTTACACATTTTGCTAAAGCAGCAAGTCATATCTGGGCAAACGTTCTAGCTCAACCAAACTGTACAGTCGAGCGATCGCTATTCGCAAGCCCGCACCTATCACCAATTAGGACTGTTAGCAGAAGCGGAGGGAAATGCTGCGGAGGCGAGAGCTTGTTTGCAAACCGCAATGGAAATCTTTACGGAGTTTGGCGATGAGTATTCTATGGCGATCACCCAACGGAACCTTGATCGATTGTCGGAGTGAATGCGATCTGCCTAATTTGGAAGTGCGATCGTTCTTCCTTTCCTGCCCGCAAGCCTCCTCACAGTGACCACAATTCTTGAAAATCACGATCAAATCGAGTTTGCAGCCGATCGCCGTGAAGTACTTTATTGGGCAACCATTCCAATGTGAGCGGCGACGATTTGCCAGGTTCCGTTAGAAGAGACGGCCCAGACGCGGGTAAAACGAAAGTCACCGTTTGCGGGATTGCTATTGTAGGTGCCAACTATTTGCATTCTGACGAAGACGATCGCCACTTCTCCATACAGTCGAATCTGCCGTTCGGAAGGGGTTAGCTCGTAGATCTTAATCAAGCCAGATTTGTGTGCAGCGAGATCGTCTTGTTTGCTAATGATTTCTCCGAGATGACTGGTGGCGACGAGTTCAGGGGCGAGTAGTTCATCCAAGACGCTGACATCAGAAGCCAACATTGCCAGTCTAAGCCGTTCTTCGGCCTCAATAACTTGAGTTTCAACTGTTTTATTCATCGTGTCACCCTGATAAACCAAAGTACTTCTGATATTCACTATCCTCCAGCTTTGTCCATGCACCCTACGACAAAAGATGGATTGATACATTTGGCGGAGAATGGTAGAGTCTTTAAAAGTCAAATCGGTCAGCTTAATCTGGTGAGTTTCTAGCAAGTAACTTACTGGAGCGGAGGAACCAAAACATCGGGGCTTATCTTCTGTGAAAGGTCGATCGCAAACGATTCAAACTTGAGTCGGCGACCAATACCAGAGAAGGGCATCTCTCAGCCCTCGCCCGTCAGCTAACTCCGTCGGCATTTGAGAGAGGACTGTAGAGTTTCAGCATTTTGCTTTAGGCTCATCAGTGTCTCTAATTTAGGTCGAACATTTAGTTTGAGTCTTTGAGCTTGAGGTGTTGACGATGATCCTTCAGCTAAACTTGGCTGCGATCGTGGCCGTTGCGAGTCAGACTACTTGGCGAAAAGTGCGTCCCGCGATCGCTCAAGAAGCGGTGTGGTTGCCTGCGATCGGGTTTTTGGGTGTGATTGTGCTGTGGTGGGCGATCGCGCTGTTCAAACACGACGTGATGCCGACTCCGCCAGAAGCGTTAATGGCAAACTTAGATTTCATTTTGCATCCCTTTTATCGGCGTGGGCCGGGGGACTTGGGAATTGGCTGGCTCCTGTTGGCGAGTTTGCGGCGGGTGTTGATTGGCTTTGGTTTGGGGGCGTTCGTCGCGATTCCGATCGGCTTTCTGATTGGTATGTCTAGACGAGCGATGTTGGCGTTGAATCCAGTGATTCAGATCTTTAAACCAGTGTCTCCATTGGCGTGGCTCCCGATCGCGTTAGCAATTTTCAATTTGGCTGATCCCTCTGCAATTTTTGTAATCTTTATCACGTCACTTTGGGCAACGATTATCAATACCGCGCTTGGTGTTTCTAGCGTTCCACAAGATTATTTAGACGTAGCGAAAGTGTTAGAAATGCCGCGTTGGAGACGAATCACCAGGATTATTTTGCCTGCTGCGTTGCCATACATTTTTAGTGGTTTACGAATTAGTTTGGGTGTGGCGTGGCTGGTCATTGTAGCAGTCGAGATGTTGACAGGTGGCATAGGAATTGGCTTTTTTGTCTGGGATGAATGGAGCCGCCTCAACTTAAGTTCAGTGTTTTTAGCCGTTCTAGTGATTGGTCTAACAGGATTGCTCCTAGACTTTGCCATCACCCAACTCGAAGCGTTTGTCACTCGTCAGCGGCGATCGACCTGAAAAAGCTTTAAGTTCTCCGCCAAACCCAGGTGAATTCAATCTTTTCACTAATTCAATCTCTTCACTGCGGTTATGAGAGAAGCCCCCAAATCCTCCACCCGTCAGGGACTTTGAACTAGAACCCTTATCTGAAAGTCCCCCAAAATGGGAAGTTGGGGGGCAGAAGCGCTGAACACCGAAGCGAAAAAACTTAATCGAAATCCCGTTAAACCAAACATCCCTCACCCCTCATCCCTCATCCCTCCTTTCCTTCCCCGCTATGACTCAAGATTTTTGGACGCGACGGAAGTTTATACAACAAATGGGCGGAACGGCCACCGGACTCGCATTATCCTCTTGTGCGATCGATGCCAATCGTGCCCCTCAGTCTCTTTCTCAAGCGGCTTTAGCGATTGACCAGATCATCAAGCCCGAAAGTTTGGAGAAGCCAAATCTAACGATCGGATACGTTCCCGTCAATGACTGTGCGCCGTTTGCGATCGCCTGGGAGAAAGGCTTTTTTCATAAGTACGGTCTTAACGTCAAACTCAGTCGAGAAGCCAGTTGGGCCACTTCTCGCGACGGCATTATCTTTGGACGATTGGATGCATCGCCTGTGGTGTCTGGTGCCGTAGTCAATGCTCGAATGGGAGCAGAAGGGGCCCGACATGCCCCACTTTGTGCCGCAATGACGATTCATCGACACGGCAACGCAATGACCATGAATCGAGCGATGTGGGAGTCTGGCCTGCGTCCCTGGTTTGAATACAATGGCGACTTGGAGGCCTTTGGACGAGATTTTCGGCGCTATTTTGACAACTTGCCGTCTGAAAAACGAGTCTGGGCGGTGGTTCTCAGTTCTGCAATTTATGAATACTTTGTGCGCTATTTGTCGGCGGCGGCGGGAGTCAATCCGATTCAGGAGTTTCGCGTCATGATTGTGCCTCCGCCTCAGATGGTGGTGAATGTTCGCATCGGGGCAATGCAGGCTTATATGGTGGCCGAACCCTGGAACACACGCGCCATTTCAGGCAATGAAGGAATCGGCTTCACGTTTGCTCAGGGTAAAGAAATCTGGCACGGACACCCCGATCGCCTTCTCTGTGTCACGCAGTCTTTTATTGATGAGAATCCCAAAACCTATCGATCGCTGCTCAAAGCCATGATCGAAGCCTGTCGCTACTGTGGCGATCCCAACAATCGAGAAGAGGTCGCCAAAATCATTTCTGCGCGATCGTTCACCGGGGCAAAACTCAACCTGACTCGACCTGCGATCGTCGGTGACTATAACTACGGCGGATTCGATGGCAAAGATCGCACCGTGAAGGCAGACGACACGACTGTTTTCTTCGACCTTCCCTCAAATGTGCCGCAAGTGCCGAATGCTCACTCGACGTTTATATGGCGATCGCACAGCATTTGGCTAATGACGCAAGCTGCCCGCTGGGGACAAATTAAGGAAATTCCTGCCAATGCTCACGAAGTCGCTGAGAAGTCCTGGAAGACTGAAATCTATCGAGAAGTCGCGGCTGACCTGGGAATTGCTTGTCCCACTGATGATTACAAGATCGAGCCTGCGGAAGTTTTTATCGACCAGAAAGCGTTTGATCCCAGTGATCCGGTTCGCTATTTGGAGAGTTTTGAGATTCGAGCCAATGCTCCTACCAAGATTTATCTAGCGTGAATTGGATGGAATTTTTCGCTTTGTTCTTCAGCGTCTCTGTCCCCCAACCCCCCATTCTGGGGACTTAAAGACAAGAGTTCTAATTCAAAGTCCCTCACTCGTGGGGGATTTAGGGGGCAGAAACCTCAAACAACGAAGCGCAAGAATTCTATAGAACTGACCCATAGAACTGACCTTTGAACTGACATCCATTGAGCCGGGAACCGATTCGCTAATTACAAAGTTCTCACCCAGGAGATTTATCATGAGTCAATCGATACCGACGATCGACATGCCTGACACCAACGCTCATCCAACCGGATTTTTAGAAATCGAGAACCTGCACAAGTCTTATAAGGCTCCCAATGGGGGCGAGTCGGTTGTGCTGAAGGGGATTAATCTGACGATCGGGCAGGATGAATATATTTCGATTATTGGTCACTCTGGCTGTGGTAAATCGACGCTGCTCAAGATTGTGGCGGGGCTGGAGAAATCGACTTCTGGATCGGTGAAACTCGACGGACGAGAGATTCGCAAGCCGGGAGCCGAGCGGATGATGGTGTTTCAAAACTATTCGCTGTTACCGTGGTTGACCGTTCGAGAAAACATTCGGTTAGCAGTCGATGAAGTGTTGAAGGATCTGTCTGCGGGTGACAAAAAGCAGATTGTGAATGAACACTTGGTGATGGTGAATCTGACGGCGGCGGCGGACAAATACCCGGATCAGATTTCGGGCGGGATGAAGCAGCGAGTGGGGATTGCGCGGGCGTTGGCGATTCGTCCCAAGATGTTGCTGATGGATGAGCCGTTTGGGGCGTTGGATGCGTTGACTCGCGGCAAACTTCAGCGTCAGGTTCTCGAAATCTGGGAGAGCCACCGTCAGGCGGTGATGATGATTACTCACGATGTCGATGAGGCGATTTATATGTCCGATCGCATCGTTCTCATGACCAACGGGCCAGCGGCGACGATCGGTGAAATTCTAGAGGTGCCATTTAAGCATCCCCGCGATCGCCAGCAGCTTCGAGAGTCGCCTGAATACTATGACCTTCGCAATCATGCGCTCAATTTTCTCGATCGACACTTTGGCAGCGATGAATGAGCCTCTGATACAATTCATTCACGTTCAAGATGATGAGGAGCTATGACGCAACCGGATTTTACGATCGGCATTCAGTATGAACTCAGACAGTTGGCAACGGCCACAACAGAGCTTGCTGAAAAGATTGATCACCTGACGGGTCGAATGGACGAACGGCTAGATCGTCTGACTGAGGTGGTGACAACTGGCTTTGAAGAACTCAAGCAAATCACTCAACAGCAGGCTGATACGGCTCGAATGCAGATGGAAAATTCACGAATGCAAGCTGAGAGTATCAATCGTCTGATCGCACTGCTAGAGCGCAAAGAGGGAAATTAAAAGAAATAACGTGTTATGGGTATTCAATATGAACTCAGACAGTTAGCAACGGCCACAACAGAGCTTGGTGAAAAGATTGATCACCTGATGGATCGAATGGATAAACGGCTCGATCGTCTGACTGAATTGGTAACAACTGGCTTCACCGAACTCAAGAAAATCACTCAACAGCAAGCTGACACGGCTCGAATGCAGGCTGAAAGTGTCGATCGATTGGTTGCTCTACTAGAGCGCAGAGATACGTAAGTTTTAAGTTTGAGATCTCTAGTTCAAAGTCCCCCAATTTTGGGGGATTTAGGGGGCTGCCCAGATCTGTAGCCACAGCAAAATTTTGTCGAATTCACATTAAGGCTGGCTGTCGGTGGGTGCCCACGGGCCGATGATGGGTTCGCCCTGGGTTTCTTTGTGGGCGAGTTGTTGGTTGAGGTCGAGAAGTTTGGTCAAAATGTCGTCGGTTTTGCTGAAGCCGTATGCTTTGAGAACGAGAGCGTCAAGTTGGGTGTGATGTTTGGCGAGTTGGCTGCTGGGTTCGTGAAACCATTGGTTATATAGCTGAGTGATGCCCCATTGTTTTTTCTCCATCTGTTGGATGCGGTATTCATGAAGAGTGAGCGCTGCATTGCGAATTTGCTCAATTAGCTTTGCGCTGGGCGATTGCGGAAATGGAAACGTTTCAAAGCAAGTTGTTGGAGTGTATGCAATGTCAGCTTTGAGGGTTGATTTTTGTGTATCCATCCAAGTGCGATGAACATTAGAAGTTAGAATACCAAGAACATAGAAGTCATTAGATGTGAAAACAACTGATTTTTCACCAGGCAGCCAAGTACTGGGAACGGATATAAAAACAGCCCATTTGGAAACTCGTGGAACTGCAAAATAATGCGACAGCCCAGCAATAGCGTTTCTTAGCGGTTTGTTATTTCGTCGATACTGCCACCAGCGCTCTTTCAAAAAGGCTTCCCGGCTCTTAGCGCGCTCTGGCTTGACGTAGTTTCTTATATATTCAAACGGAAGTTTATAGCTGCTTGCATCTTCAATAGACATATCATCAAAATCAATAATCCAGCGATCGGGCTTTCCTTGTGGTTCCTGCGCCAGATTCGCGCCCATTGAGAACCTTTTTAGCACTACCTGATTACTCGGCTCCTTATCAAGCCATACTTTAGCAGTATTTTCATCAATAAAGAAACCTTTACCATTTGGTTCTACACCTCTAAAAAGTTGATTGAGATTAACTGATAGCTGTATAGCTCTTGAAACATCAACTCCTGATTTAAGGCTAGAGCTAATAACTTTAACCACTTGATTATCTAAATGTAGAACATGAGGTTTTTGCTTCATCCAGTTCACCAAACTGACATGAACTTTTGCTTCTCCTGACCAAGGCTGGCTAGAAATTGCATCGTGAATGTATCCTCCATTTTGAACAATGTAATCAAGCGAAGCATTTCGACTTTTTCCTTGACTGATTGAGTTAGTTCCAACTAATCCTGCTCTACCATCTTCTTTCAAATGCTCGTGAGCTAGGCGAAACCAATATGTTGCGAAATCAACTTGCTGGTTTTTCAATATAGAGAACTTTTTGAACATACGATCTACATAGTCATCGCCTAAATTCTGTCTCATTCGTGCCCCACCCAAAAACGGCGGATTTCCGATGATCGCATCTGCTTTTTCCCACTCGCTAAATAGGGCATCTTTGCAGACAATATTTTGATCCAACGTATCCAACGGTAAAGCAGGCTCAAACAAACCCAATTTATCAATGGCAATCTTCCGCCCGATCATCATCGTCACCCGCGCCAACTGCACCGCAAACGAGTTAGTATCCATCCCAAAAAACTGATTAGGAGTCACATAGCCGATCGCCATTTGCCCCGTATCCGATCGCTTCCGTTCTGCAATCTTGTCAATCAACAGCTTCTCCATCCGCTTCAATTCCTGATACGCTACATACAAAAAATTGCCCGATCCACACGCCGGATCAAGCACCCGATAAGCCTGCAACTCAAGCTGAAGCGCATTCAACTCAGCAATAGACCCCGCCCCATTAATCCGCTCTTCCCAAAAATCACTAATTGTCGGCCTGACAATCTGCCGAATATCGACCTCACTCGTAAAGTGAATCCCATGTGCATGACGCTTTGACTGATCGATCGCCCCCTCAAAAATGTTGCCAAAAATCGACGGACGTACATAAGTCCAGTTGTCTCGCGCACAGACATCCAAAAACTTCAACTCCTCATGCGTTAGCTCGATCGGGTCAACGATCGCAAACAATCCACCATTAAAATAATCGACCCCTTGATAGCGTCCCGCAGGCGTTTTGCCCCGCCGATTCATCTCACTAAACAGCCCCCCAATCAAGTCATACGTGCTGCCCCCCGTCATACAGTCTTGAATCAGCGACACAAAAATATCACGCGGCAACAGCCCCCGATCTTCTGCAAACATCGCCAACACACACTGCAAAACAAATCGCTGTAGCTGCTCCTCACTAAAGCTGTCAAACCCATTGTGCTTACCCCGCTCATACAGCAATTGATAAAGCTCTCCTAGCCGTCGCGCCGATCGATCCGTCACCTCCACCTGATTGTTTTGAAACACCGGACGCATCCCGCCGATCTCCATAAAGGTCAACGCGCTCGATCGCTCCGGCAATTGTGCTAGAGAAATCTTGTCTACAGGCTCATCGACCTGATTTTCAAAGTCAAAAATCCAAAACTCATCAAAATTGCACAACATCGCATACCGAGGCCGATTGGGCGTAATCCGCATCCAATACCGCTCAACCTGGGCATAATGCTTGCTCAGATCTTCCCCCCGCTTCTTCATCTCAATGAGAACGCCCGGAACGCCCTGCCGCGATCGCCACACCAGATCCGCAAATCCCGTCTTTCCTTTAGCACTGGACTTCTTGAGCCGATCCTCAAACTCCGCGCCTGCCTCGATCGCCCCCTCATGCCCAAACGCCCTAAAAAAACGATCCAAAAACGTCTGAGACTCGCCTTTCTCATCCCCCTTCAAACCCTGGCAAAAACTAACAAACGCTTGAAGGCTGGCAGGAGTCGCTGACATATCAAATCTTCTCGTAGGGGGCTTTTCTTCAGTATTCACACAGAGTCGTCAAAATCACGATCGTTGTTTGCTTAATCACAACTGTCGCCCAATTAACGTGAATTCAACGAAAAATTTCGCTGCGGTTACAAATCCGGGCAGCCCCCTAAATCCCCCACCAGTGAGGGACTTTGAACGAGAAAGCCCATCCGGAAGTCCCCCAGATTGGGGGGTTGGGGGGCAGAAGCGCTCACTACCGAAGCGGAAAATTCTATCGAACCTACGTTCAATTAACCGCCAAACTCAAATTTCGCTCAAAGGCTTGCTCACAGAAAACGAATCCGCTATGCTAGTGGCAGACTTTAGCCACCCTATAGCCACCCATGAAACCCAAAATCATCATCGACTTATCGATCGTCGTTGAAACCGTCGTTCGCCTCGACCCAGAGAAGCCAGACGAAATCGATGAACAAGTCCGAATGTTAGTAGACCTGCTAACTGACCTAAAATCGCTCATCGAAGGCAGAACCTAACCGCGTGACTCGATCGCTGCCACCCGCGCCTCCAAAGCGGCAACTCGTGCCTCAAGGCTATTTTCATCAGTCAAATACTCGCGCAGGGCATCATTGACGATCGTGTTGACGGGTCTGCCTGTTGCCTTTGCGTGACTTTCTAGTAGCACCCACACATCATCGTCATATCGAATCGTTCGCTTCTCTCTAGCCATGCCGTCTCTACGATCGTGAAGTGGGTTCGATCGTACCATCGGTCAGCCGCCAAACAAGATTCTCAGCACTAATCTAACCTGAGTTCGGGATAAGCTGAAACCCTCATTCTGTCATTGCCTGTTCTGGCACTCCGGCAATGTATTTGGGATGTTTCAGCCATTCTGGAATGCTCTAGTGGCCTTAACCCGAACTGACGTTAACCAAGTCAAATTGACGCTAAAAAATAGGCTGTAGTGGAAATCCGCAAAACTCGATCTTCAAGAGTTAAGTGGAGTGTCTCAACCACAGCCTTTGATAAGCAGAAATCAGTATTCAGAAATCTCCAAAATTCAGAGAACTCAGGATTTAAGCTTCAAAGCTTGTCCCTGAACAGTGGGTGCTGATTCGATTCCGAGCAGACGATCGATCGTCGGCACTACGTCAATATTGCGAACTTGCTTCAGACTGCCCTGATCGATATCTGGCCCCGCCGCAAAAAACACCGCACTCATGTTGAGCTTCTCTGGATTGTAGCCATGTGCGCCATAAAAGCTGGGCACCGAAAGGAAGCCAGTCACCGAGGAATTATCCCCCAATCGTGGAATCGAAGGGGTTTGTGTTCCGTCAAAGTTGTAGCCTTCAGCCATTGTCGCAAACACATCGCCGCTGTCTTGAGCAATGAATTCGTTGGTGCCCAGACCAAAGGGGCGATCGCTCCCATCTTGAGGCAACGGACGTGGGTAAATCTTGTCAAAAATGGGTTGGTTTTTGGCGTAGTTGGGATTCGTGTCTACCAATTCTTGAAGCGCTTGCACAATCTGCTGTTGGAGGGTGACATATTCTTCACGGCTGACGGTGCCATCGGGTTCGCGTCCCTGTAGATTGATGTAAATGTTGGTGGCTGGGCCCGACGTGATTGCCCGCACTTTAGTCGGATCAAATCCTTTACTTGTCAGGTAAGGCGTGAGATTGACCGAGGTATGAAAGGGCGAAAACCCGTGATCCGACACGACAATGATGTTACGGCGCGGAATGCCCCCACGAGTCCCGACGGCTCGAATCACTTGCTGAAGCGCTCGATCGGCGACTCGATAAGCCCTCTGAACATAGGTCGCATAGCGGGCAACCTTGGCAGCATCTTGTCCCCCGTTGATCGAGTTGGGATCAGTGGGATCGGTTGCCTGTCGCGGGTCGATCGTCAAAAATTGGTGTTCTGAGCCGTCGGGTTGTTCAAAATACAGCAGCACCAGATCGGCATCAGGATTTTTGGCGATCGCTCTCAGGGCCACACGGGTTTGATAGTCGGTAAAGGTTTGAACCAGGTCTTCGTAAATGTCTTCAAGTTCTCTATCAGGAAAGGCATTTAGACCGACTGCCGATCGCTGAGGAATCCGAAAATCAGGTTGCGGTGCCCAAAATCCGACATTGTTGTTGATATCGTCTACATCCGCCAAGACAGCGGCGTTGCGAGGAATGGCGTTAGCCGAATAGCGAACTAAACGCACCGTAGACAAATCAGGCGTAAGTCTGCTGACATAAAAAGCGGTTCCAGCCTTGTTAGAACTGCCTTCAAAGTAAAACGGACTCGATTTTTTGAGTTTTGCCTGCACAAATGCCGACCCTGTAGAGGGCAAGCTGCCACCCACTTGAATCCCCACTTTTGCATCAAAGAATACGATCGTGTCGTAGTTAGTCTGGCGATCGTTGCTGGTGTCAAGTGCCGCCGCTTGCAGATCAAAACTGGCTCCTCCGACGGTGACCTGCTCTAGCGAAGTTTGCAAAACGGGACTGTAGGAGACTTTGTTGACGGCGGTGAGTTGAGCAATCGTCGGCTCTGAGGCAGGCTGAAAGTCAGAACGAGTCAGGCTAAACCCTCTCGCCGACAGTCCCGCAAAGGCTCCAAATGGCACGGTGTAATCGACGGTGCGTTCTTTAGCAGATTGCAGTAGCGGACTGGTCGGCGCAGTGGTCAAACGAATATCAGCACCATCGGCACCCGGAAAGGTGGCAGCGACGACTTTTTTACCGTTTTGTCGCAGTCTGATCCAGATGGGTTCTGCGGTGGGTGTGGCGCTTTGACTCACGCCGTTAGCGTCGATCGAGTAGCCGCCGATCGGGGCTGCAAACCCGCTAATATTTTGCCGAAACGGACTGGCAACCAGGTGAAAACTGTTAGCGACTACATTGGTTTTGGCCGTCGTGGCCCCGGCTCCGATCGAGACGTGACAAGCCGCCGTCAGTGAGGGATTACAGGTGATGTTACGCTCGGCAACGACTCCCCGACTTTTTAATAATCCCAGGCCCTGGTTCGGTTTGAGAATGCCTTTTTGCAGATAGTCTTCAACAAATCTAGGCGTTGCGCCATCTAGAGAAATCAACACAACGGGCGCTCGTCTAGTAGCACTTTGAGCAACCGTTGTATGAATACCAATTGCAATCAGAAAGGTGACGATCGCAAATGCCAAAAGTCGTCTAAATAAGCGAAAATTTGAAGGTCGAACAATGCTAGATAGAATCACCCTGATATACCGAGAGATTCTCTGAATGATTGAGGAAGGATTCAGATTTTCCCAAAAATGGTTATTCATCAACGTGCCTGGATTGGATTAACTGAATTGCTGTGTAGTCTACTACCAGGATGTTAAGCCCAGACTATGTTTGGATTAACGCGATCGACAAATTATCCATCTCAAACTAGCAATCATCTTAAGCGGTACTCTAACCCACACCTTTAGACTGCTGAATCCCTTATATCAAATTGATCTTTGAGTGCTACAGATCTTGGAAGCTTCTACAACACTAAATTGAATGAAGGTTACATAGATTGATGAATCTTAGATAAACAATTCTGTCGTATCTGCTTACCACGAATAATGCACCGTTAGGATTGTTTGCCTCGTTCGATTAGGGCTGCTCTTGCTTGTTCACGATCGTCAAAGTGAATTTTCTCCGTTCCCAAAATCTGATAATCTTCGTGGCCTTTGCCTGCAATCAACACGCCGTCTCCTGGTTTGGCTTGCAGAATAGTGGTGCGGATTGCGGTCGCTCGATCGCTCACCACCAGAGCCTTGACAGATTCAGGAATGCCCGCCACAACATCTTGAAGAATGCGATCGGGATCTTCAGTCCGAGGATTGTCAGAAGTCACGATCGCCTGATCCGCCAGTGTTGCAGCAATATTGCCCATTTTGGGACGCTTGGTACGATCGCGATCGCCGCCACAGCCAAACACACAAATCATCTGACCCGGAATAAACGGCCGCGCCGCTTTCAGCATGTTTTCTAAGCTGTCAGGCGTGTGAGCATAATCGACAATCACGCTGATGTCCTGATCAGGTTTCACCTGCACTTGCTCCATGCGCCCCGGTACACCTGTAAAGCTGGGCAGCGTGTGAGCCATTTGTTGTAAATCGAGTCCGAGATGCAGACCTGCGCCGATCGCCGCCAACAAATTCGCCAAATTGAACTGACCCACGAGAGGCGATCGAAATTCAATGTCACCTTTGGGCGTATGGAGAAGTCCGCTCACATTGTCTGAACCGTAAACTAAATCGCTCGTCCACAAATCGGCTTTTTGCTGTGTGCTGTAGCTCCAGACGGCTGTAGCGTTTTCTTTTAGCTGCTCGATCAGGCGTTGTCCATAAGTGTCATCCAAATTAACGATCGCCCGACTGTTGAGATAAGACTGGCTAAACAAGAGCGCCTTTGCCGAAAAATAATCCTCCATGTCTTTGTGATAATCGAGGTGATCCTGCGTCAAATTGGTAAACACCGCCACCTCAAACGGACAGCCCAACACGCGACCCTGAGCCAGCGCATGAGAACTCACCTCCATCACGCCCACCTGACAGCCTGCGGCGATCGCGTCTGCAAACTGACGCTGTAAATCGACAGGAAACGGAGTGGTATGAGCCGCCGTCTGCTGAAAGCCTTTCCAGCGGGTGTAGAGTGTGCCAAACAGAGCGGTCGGTTTTTGCGCCTCGGTTAAAAGAAATTCGATCAAATGGGTGGTCGTGGTTTTGCCATTTGTCCCGGTCACGCCGACCAACTTGAGCTTTTGGGCTGGGAATTCGTAAAAAGCGGCCGCGAGTTGAGCGCACACCTGCATCATGTCGATCGCCGGAATCACCAAAGGCGGCCGTTCAGTCAAAAACACCGGATCGCCCATTGCCTTACTCGCCGCTTGAGAAGAGACGATCGCTGCCACCGCGCCGGATGCGATCGCACTTTGCCAAAAATCGCCACCATCGACTCGCGTTCCGGGCATCCCAATAAACAGATCGCCTGCCTGACATGCGAGAGAATTGGTCGTCAAGCCTTTTACATCCGCGTCTAGTGCCGGGTGGTCGGGCAATTCCCCTAATCCAGGCAGTTTCGCCAATAATTCTCTAAGCTGCATCGTTCACTCCTTTGCCAAAACGCTTGCGCCTATTATTAGCGATCGAGGCCCCCATATTTCTGTAGCATCTGTTCTAATTGGTGAACGGTAGCGCGAGGAGAAAGGCGGGGAAGCAGGGAGGAGGGAGGAGGGATAAGGGAGGAGGGATGAGGGATGAGGGATGAAGGATTTGCTCGATCGTCCACCAAAAAGAGAACGGGAATTTCGTACTGGTAAGCTTGAAACCAGTCGTCGCGGGTGGTGATGTCGCGGATTTCCAGGTCGATTTCCAGGGTTTGAATCTGCTCTAACTTCTCCTGCAACCCTTCACACAAATGACACCCCGGCTTGCTGTAAAGAATTAACTTCATCCCTCATCCCTCATCCTTCATCCCTCAATTTACAACGCCATGACAAAGACTGTCACCGGAGCTTCTTCCGGAAATCGAAGGCTTTTCTGACTCGCTGCAATATGAATTGGAACCCTTTAATATTCGAGTCAAACTGATTGAGCCAGGGCCAATTAAAACTGATTTTTATGGGCGATCGCTCGACCTTGCCCAAAAGCCAGGACTGACCGCCTACGATGCTTTCGCCGCCAAAGTAATTCCCAGTCTCAAAAAAGCGGGAGAAACCGGATCGCCACCCCAAAAAGTTGCCGAAATCATCTATCAAGCTGCAACTGACAATTCTAAAAAACTTCGCTATCCCGCAGGCGGCAACGCTGGAATATTGCTTTTACTGCGAAAGTTTTTACCCGACCGCCTGTTTAGTACAATAGTTCGTAGTAGCGTGATTCGCAAATCCTAAACTATCAGCATTCGATGAAGGACTTTGCCCATCAAGGGAGAATTTTGCACTGAAATTCTTATCTTAGAGTCCCTTAGAATTGGGGGTTGGGAGGCAAAAGCGCCAAATAACGAAGCGAAGAAACTTCAGCAAACTAGCCTTAAACTGCACGAGCATTCTAACCGCATGATCAAAGTTCTTCACCTTTCTGATATCCACCTAGGTAGCGGGTTTTCGCATGGAAAAATCAATCCAGAAACGGGGCTGAATACGCGATTAGAAGATTTTGTTGCCACATTGGGACGGTGTATCGATCGCGCCCTCTCAGAACCCGTCGATCTCGTGCTGTTTGGCGGAGATGCCTTTCCTGATGCCACGCCTCCGCCCTATATTCAGCAAGCGTTTGCTCGTCAGTTTCATCGCCTGGTCGAGGCTCAAATTCCTACCGTTTTGCTTGTCGGCAATCACGATCAGCATTCTCAAGGGGCAGGCGGCGCAAGTTTGTGCATTTACAGAACGTTAGGCGTTCCCAATATCGTGGTAGGCGATCGCCTCGAAACGCACTGCATTCAAACTCAAAACGGACTGGTTCAAGTGATCACATTGCCGTGGCTCAATCGGTCTACTTTACTAACGCGACCAGAGACCGAAGGATTGTCAATGTCAGAAGTGGGACATTTGCTGCTCGATCGCCTCCGCGTTGCCCTAGAAGGTGAAATTCGCAAACTCGATCCTACCGTTCCCACCGTTCTCTTAGCTCACCTAATGGCAGATGCCGCAAACTACGGCGCAGAGCGGTTTTTGGCAGTCGGAAAAGGATTCACGATTCCATTGTCGTTTTTGACACGCGACTGTTTCGACTATGTGGCGTTGGGTCATGTTCATCGGCATCAAATTCTGTGTCAAGATCCACCGATCGTTTATCCCGGCAGCATTGAACGAGTTGATTTTAGTGAAGAAAAAGAAGACAAAGGCTATGTGTTAATTAACCTGCAAAAAGGAAATGCGGCGATCGAGTTCTGCCCCCTGCCCGTTCGCAAATTTTGCACCATTCAGCTTGATTTGTCCGAAGAAGACGATCCGCAATCCGCCCTACTCGAAGCCATTGAGTCAGAATCCGTCCAAGATGCCGTCGTGCGTGTGATTTACCAGCTTCGTCCCGAACAGAGCGATCGCATGGACGACACCGAACTTCATCAAACCCTCAGCATCGCTCACAGCTACACCCTTCAGCCCGAATTAGTCAGCCAACTGTCGCGATCGCGCCTCCCCGAATTGGGCATTGGGACGACGATCGATCCCTTGAACGCCCTGCGCGCCTACCTAGACAACCGAGAAGATCTGCGCGACCTGCAAGAACCCATTCTCACGGCCGCCCAAAACCTTCTCGATCAAACTGATTGGTTAGGAGATAGCGATCTGGCGATCGATCTCGAAGATCCCGCCCCGACCCAACTCACTCAAACTCAGCTACGCCTGCTCTAACCTCTTAAAATCTCCCAATGGCAGCTTGGGGGGCAAAAGCTCCACGCAACGAGGCAAAAGAACGCCATCAAATTCACCACTTAATTAACTTCTAGCGATCGACCTCTTGCCAACCGCTAAAAGCAAACTTCTACTTGCGAATCAACTGCTGAACTTCTTGCTTTAGCTGAGGATTCTTTTGAATCGCCTCAAAGATCTGGTTAAAGCGCTGCACATTCAAACCCTGATCCTGTACCGCTTTTTCCATCTTAGATTGACTATCTTTTTGAATCGTCACTAACTTAGCAACTGCGCGATCGTAACTTTGCCGCTCCTTCGGCTGAATTTGGCTGGCGGGAGTTGCTTTAGGATTTGCCTGCGTTTTGTAAATTTCGTCAAACCGTTGCGGTGTCAAGCCTTCCCCCTGAATCGCTTGCACAGCCTGCTGCTCAGAAGTTTTGTTGATCACCAAAATCTGTTTGATGGCTCCCGCAAACTTCTGCACTTCGTCTTTACTCGGTTGAGGAGACGCAGCAGGGGCAGCTTGCGGAGCAGGAGCAGGATTTTGTGCTTGAGCAGGCTGAACGGCAAATAACAGAGCAACCGTGCAGAAAGCTGCTAGAGCGTTCTTGATCATCTTGAATTCTCCATGACGACTATAGTGAACCGATCGACAACCAAGCCTTCAACATTACCATTCAGCAATTGCTCTGAAGTTTGTTGTGATTTGCTCTGCACTATCCTATCGGGAATCAATCAATTTAACATCCGATTCTCAAAGCCATTCGCTCGTAACCAATTCACCCAAATTATCTCCATTGGCATACGTGAACTTACCAAATCCAAAACCGTTGACAGAGATAAGCGGGTTCAAGCATCGCTACAACTTAAGTTAAATGAATTAATCTGCATCTAATCGCCAGCGCAGCCATCGAGGGGCATCACTTCCTTCAGATGAATTCTGACTGGGTTGATCGTATCAAGTGAGAAAAAACTGTTATGCCGCCCTCTGAGTCGATTTATTTACCTGTTCTAAAACAAAATATTGCTGATCGATCGACCCTGACTCAAGCCCAAACTTCTCCGCCTCCAGAAGTTTCGTCATCGGTTGCTAATCAAGATGCGGCGATGGTGATGATTCCTATTTGCTTTGTGGCAGTCTGGGCGGCCGTGGTCTGTGTGATTTCCAATACCTGGAAGGTCAATCGCAAAGACGTTGAGACCAGCAAATTGACGGCGCAATCCCCCTGCAAAAAGTGTCGCTTTTTTAATAGCAATCCCTACGTCAAGTGTGCGGTCAATCCATCTCTAGCGATGACAACGGCTGCGAAAGACTGCACAGACTATCAGCCCAAAGAGCGCAAGCTGATACGATAGGAGACTTCTGTCGCTAAGTGACACTATTTTGTGAAACACTCCATCTCAATGTCTCGAATTAATGTCTTCCAACTGACCAGGGTGAGCTTTGCCTCTGGTTTTTGGCCGTTTTAAGGAAAGTCTGATGGCTAGTAACTCATCAAAAATCTTGATTTGTGAGGGATTGAGTGGGCGAAGGCAGACTTTGCTCTTAGCGACACGGTTTGAACTGCCAGCCAAAAAGTTACAGGTCATTAACTTCTCAACCCTGAGAGAAATTTGCAGGCTTAAAGTCTCTCAAAGTCTGTAACGCCGAGAAGATCACGGTTCAATTGTTCCATTAGATCACACAGTCAGTCTCTTTCAAATTTTTACTCACGTGCTCCGCAATTTTGTCGATCGGTTTGCCCATACTTTCTGGTAGAAACAGAAGGAATTCTGTCTTTCTATCTCTGTGCTGACCAATCCTAATAGATGAAATATAAGCGATGAGCCTTGAGCCGACCAATCACAAATCCGCTAACCTTGATCAAGAAAAATTATTACATCGCATCATTGATCGCATTCGACGATCGCTAGAGCTAAAAGATATTTTGCAAGCAACGGCGGTAGAAGTCGGTGAGTTTTTGGGCACTGATCGCATCAAAATTTATCAGTTTCAACCCGATGGAAGTGGTCAAGTCGTCGCTGAGTCGATTCACAACGATCGCTTGCCGTCGCTGCTGGGGTTAACCTTTCCGGCTGATGACATTCCTCTCTACGCACGAGAATTGTTTGCCAAAACGCGGACGCGATCGATCGTCAACGTAGACACTCAGGAGATTGGTCAAAGTGCTCTCGAAGACGTAGACACCAGTATTGCGTTTGCAGACCTGGAATATCGAGCGGTCGATCCTTGTCATGTTGAGTATTTGATGGCGATGGGAGTCACGTCTTCTCTAGTCATGCCGCTGTTGGTGCACGATCAACTTTGGGGGCTGTTTGTCTCTCACCATTCTGAGCCACGAGAAATTCCAGAAATTGAGGTGCGGGCCGTTCAATTGGTGGTCGATCAACTGTCGGTGGCGATCGCTCAATCCACCCTCACCAGCCAAGCTCGCGCCAAAGCCACCCAAGAAGCGGCAATCAATCGTATTACCTGCCTGCTGCATTCGCTCTCGACGATCGAGCTACAGGCTGCCCTTGATGAAACGGTGACAGCCCTACACGGATCGGGCGGTCGGCTGTGGATTCGTCCTGAAGCGTTGGAGCTTTGTGCTGCGGGTTCTTCTGATTCGAGAGTGCCGAGTTGCTCGGTTCGGCTTTATACCAACGGAGTCCAGCCCCAGATCCCGGCTGAGGCTCGTTACCCGCTCATGGAGCAATACAGCGTCTGGAAGGAATTTTTTAAGTCGGATGAGCAGTCCGTTTGGGAGATTCAAAATCTCTACAAAGAGCCAGGTTTACGCAATTTGCAGTTTGCCTTTCGTCCTACTCCAATTCGGGGCATTTTGATTGTTCCACTCTGGCATCGCCATCTACTGTTGGGCTATCTGACGGTGTTTCGCGATGAAATTGAGACTGAGATTCTCTGGGCTGGGCAGGTTGACCCCGATCGTCGTCAGCGTCCCGCTCAACTCTCGTTTGAAGTCTGGAAAGAATCGAAAAAGGGTCAAGCCCAACCCTGGACAACGGACGAGATTGAAATGCTCCAAACCCTGGGTAAGCAGTTTGCGACCGCCATTCAGCAATACGAAATGCACCAGCATCTGCAAACCCTCAATGCTCGTCTAGAAGTCCAGGTCGAAGAGCGCACCGCCCAACTCAGACAGGCCACCGAGCAGCAGCAAATTCTCTTTGAAGTCGTGACCAAAATGCGCCAGTCGCTGGATCTCGACACTATCTTTAAAACGCTGACTCAAGAACTGCGGCGATCGCTGTCTGCCGATCGAGTGGGCGTTTACCGCTTTGACCCTGATTCCCAATTTAACGAGGGTGAATTCATCGCAGAAGATGTATTGCCCGACTTTCCTTCTGCACTAGCCACTAAAGTGCAGGATCACTGCTTTGGCGAAAGTTATGCGACGCTGTATCGCAACGGACGAGTTCAAGCGTTGGATGATATTCAAGCCGCAGGTCATAAAGCGTGTTTTGGTGGCATTCTCGATCAGTTTCAGGTTAAGGCGCTGCTCACGACACCGCTGCTGAGAGGGGATCAACTTTGGGGGCTGTTGTGCATTCATCAGTGCGATCGACCGCGAGTGTGGAAGCCGATCGAGATTCAGTTTGCGACTCAGGTTGCGGCCCAGTTGGGAGTCGCGTTAGAGCAGTCGGACTTGTTGGCTCAGACCCAAAATCAAACTGAGCAACTCAAGCAAACGCTGCACGACTTGAGAAAGACGCAAAACCAACTAGTGCAGACCGAGAAAATGTCTAGTCTGGGGCAACTGGTTGCAGGAGTCGCCCACGAAATTAACAATCCAGTGAATTTTATCTATGGCAATCTCAATCACGTCAACGACTACGCCCACGATTTGTTAAAACTGATCGAAACCTATCAGGCGCAGTGTTCCCACCCTTCTGTAGAAGTGTCTGAGCAATTGGAGGCGATCGACCTCGATTTTCTATCCAAAGATTTGCCCAAAACGCTGTCTTCGATGAAGGTAGGAGCCGAACGCATTCGCCAAATTGTGCTGTCTTTACGAAATTTTTCTCGACTCGACCAGGCCGAAATGAAGCCCGTTGATATTCATGAAGGACTGGAAAGCACCTTGCTCATTTTGCAGCATCGCCTCAAAGCTAAAGCAGACACATCGGGGATTGAGTTAATTCGCGAGTATGGCGATTTGCCTCTAGTTGAGTGCTATGCCGGACAGCTAAATCAAGTATTTATGAACGTCTTGAGCAATGCGATCGATGCCTTAGAGGAAGCAGACAGTCAAAAGAGCAAAGCCGGGATCAGGTCAAGCGACCCGCCGATTATTCGCATCCGGACTGAGCGATTGGGAAGCGACCCCTTGCGGGTTACTCAAAGAGATCGCATTTTGATTCGTATTGGTGACAATGGGTTGGGCATTCCTGAAAGTCTCAAACTACAGGTGTTTGATCCGTTTTTCACCACCAAACCGATCGGCAAAGGCACCGGAATGGGACTCTCCATCAGCTATGAAATCGTCGTCGAGAAGCACGGTGGAGTCTTTAAGTGCAGTTCTCAACCTGGTCAAGGAACTGAGTTTTGGATCGAAATCCCGATTCGACCCTGAGTTGTCAATTCGATGAGAGTTTTTTGCTACGGTGTTTACGGCGTTTGCCCTCCAAAGTGCCAATTGGGGGAAACTTTCAGACAAGACTTTTGGTTCAAAGTCCCTCACTCGTGGGGGATTTAGCTTGCTCTCCTGAATTAACAACCGCAGCGAAGGATTTTATAGAATTCACTTTAACCCAAAACCCCTGCGCTGTAAGCGTTGTAGCTGTAGGCTAACGTTCCTTTGAGTGCATGAGAAGGCTTGAGGCTGCGGTTGATTGAATGGGCAAATGGCACCGAAAATCGACCCAACTCTTCGGGCAATAGAGCATAGTGGGTGTTGGGTTCGACGATGAATCCTGGGCATTTCGATCGCACATTTACACTGTGCAGCAGCCTTTCAATTTCGGTAGCAGAATGCTGATTTAAGTAGATAGAATTTGCGCCAAAAGGCACGATTGTTCTGGATAAGTTTCTGAGCCAGTGAGCCGGACAGTTTTGATTGTGAAACGAATTATTCAAAATAAAAGCGCCGCCTGGTTTGAGAACGCGAGTCACTTCTAACATCAGCTTTTTGACCTTCTCTTTTTCAATATGCATCAACACAGCATTTGAGAGAATCAAGTCCACAGAATTGTCTTCAAGAGGCAAAGTTTCGGCTGAGTCGCAAATAATATTAAACTCGGCTGACGGATAGAAATCATAGACTTCCTTAAAGCGCAACAAGCGTCTCAGCAAGGATTCAGAAATGTCAATGCCGTAGTAGCGATCGCAGGTCAAATTCTTTTCTTTAGAAAGATTGATCGAGGCTCTCCCATAGCCACAACCAATCTCAAGAATAGTTTCAAAGTGTTGATTGTTAGCAAATCGATTCCAAAGACCGCCAATCTTTCCAGTGATTTCTTGATAGTGACTTGCCTTGAGAATATCTTCATTTGCATCCTCAATTTTCTGAGAACCGTAATAAGTTTTTCCAACTTTATCCCACAGTTGCTTTTGGGAAGTTGCTTTTAGTTGTTGATAGTTTTTAGGGAAAAAGATTCCGTTTTGCAACTGAAACTGTTCGAGTAGACGGGGGTTGGTTGAGACGGTCATGTTAGCTCCAAGATTTGACAAATTGACGGTGGGTAGAATGACCTGACAATCTTGAAAGGCACTCAGTAGCCTAAAAATTCTGGCGTTGCTGATTGGAGGGATGAATCCGCGGGAAGTGCCCATCTTTTCGCCTCCTAAATCCCCCAAAATTGAGGTTGAACCTTGGGTTTCCTTCCGCTTTGGGACAATTCATCCCCTGATTCAGCAACGCCAAAATTCTGAGTCACATCGCAAATTCACTGAATTACAAGTGAGTGTGTTAGCACTATCTAAACGCTATTACTCGTAATAATACTGACTGATTCTTCTCCGTCAGGATTATTTAGCGAACTCCACATTATTTATGTCAAACAACTTGCGTTTGAGAGGTTGCCCACCGATCTAGCCCTACGCAGCGTGATTTTGCAGCCCGATCGTCGCCTCCTGCAATCACCCGATAAACTAGAAGTATGGGGTCTTGTATTCAACCATTACCAACCGAAGTCATTCATCTCATTGCGGCTGGCGAAGTCATTGATTCTCTGGCGGCCGTAGTGCGAGAACTGGTAGAGAACGCGATCGATGCCGCTGCCACTCGCATTACCATTTCAGTTTGGGGCGATCAGGGGCGCATTCAGGTCGCAGACAACGGCGCAGGCATGGACTTGCCAGAATTACAGCAGGCCGCCTTGCCCCATACGACTAGCAAGATTCACGATCGCCACGACCTCTGGAAGATTCGCAGTTTAGGCTTTCGGGGTGAGGCGCTTCACAGTTTGGCGCAGCTTTCAGACTTAGAAATTCTCAGCCGTCCCATCCACTCAACTCAGGGTTGGAAAATTCTCTACAACACTCAGGGAGAAGTCGCCCAGGTCGAAACTGCCGCGATCGCGCCCGGTACAATCGTCACCGTCAACAATTTGTTTGGCAACTGGCCCGCCCGCCGCGAAGGATTGCCTCCGATCGCTCAACAACTCCGCGCCATCCAGTCCATCATTCAGCAAATCGCCTTGAGCCATCCCCAGGTCACCTGGCAGGTTCAGCAAAACGATCGAGAATGGTTCAATCTCTGGTCAGGTAAAACTGCTCGGCAAATTCTTCCTCAAATTTTGCGAAGCGTTCAGAATACTGATTTGCGAGAAATCAACCTCCAAGTTCCTCCGGAAGGAGTCAGCCAAGAAAGCTCAAACCTGCAAATCCTCCTCGGACTGCCCGATCGCTGTCATCGTCATCGTCCAGATTGGGTCAGAGTGGCGATCAATGGGCGATCGATTCAGATGCCTGACTTAGAGCAGACTATTTTCAACGCATTTCGACGCACCTTGCCCCGCGATCGTCACCCCGTTTGTCTGCTGCATTTACAAGTGCCCCCCGAACAAATTGACTGGAATCGTCACCCCGCCAAAGCCGAAATCTATTTGCATCATTTGGAATTTTGGCAGACAAAAGTTAGTGAAGCGATCGATCAAGCTCTCCGGCTCAATCCCGAATCCGTTGGCGAAGCGCTCTACAGCGATCGCGTCGGCAAACTGCTCAAAACCGCCGAATCTGGAGGCGGCTACACCGTTGATCGAGAAATCCAGCCTGACTCCTCACCCCTCACCCCTCACTCCTCACTGACCGCGATCGCTCAGGTTCACAATCGCTATATTCTCGCCGAACACCCCGCTGGCCTGTGGCTCGTCGAACAACACATTGCCCATGAGCGCGTTTTGTACGAACAGGTCTGCGATCGCTGGCAGCTAGTCCCTTTAGAACCCGCCATTATTCTCCATCACCTGTCTACTCATCAGTTAGAACAGTTCGATCGTCTAAACCTCACCGTCGAACCGTTTGGCGACCAGCTTTGGGCGATTCGTACCGCACCCGCACTTTTGGCGCAGCGAGAAGATTGCCCAGCAGCCCTGCTAGAACTGAGCTTGGGCGGAGATCTGCAAACGGCACAAGTCGCCACCGCCTGTCGCAGCGCAATTCGCAATGGCACCCCACTGACGCTGACCGAGATGCAAACCCTACTCGACCAGTGGCAACAAACCCGCAACCCTCGAACCTGTCCCCACGGCCGTCCCATCTTCTTGTCTTTAGAAGAAACGGCCCTTGCTCGATTCTTTCGTCGGCATTGGGTGATCGGCAAGAGTCATGGGATCTGAAATGACCCCAGCCAGTACATTACAGAAAATTTTCAGTTGCTTAATTTTGGTAATGTGTGTAGAACTTGCATGTCATAATTCCATGCAGGAACAAGTGCAGAAATTTGCGTCTTGTGCGAGTTTTACTCAGTGAGGAGTGTAATTAAATGATCAACCTTCAGAACAATCGTTGGAATCAAGCGATCGTAAGTGTAACCATTATGGCGATCGCCACCAGCAGCCTGCCTGCCGCCGCTCAAACTCCTGCCTCCCTGGTCGGACAGTGCCGTGCAGCCAAACAATCTACCGCAATTTTTAGTCAGCGATCGTCCACCAGCGCCGTAGTCACCGCATTACCCGCCGAGCAGCGCGTTACCCTTTCTGAGAACGGTGGAACCGATGGATTTATTGGCGTAAGTGCCCCCAGCAAAGGATTTGTGCAGACGGTTAACCTAAAACTCTGTGCCAACAATCCCGCGCCTACGCCTCCTGCTAAAGGGCTGTGCCGTCGGGTCACTCAAACCCAAGGCCTCGTCGTTCGTCAAGGGCCGAATACGACTTCTAGTGTTGTCGGGGGTGTTGATTTTAATAGTCAAGTTTTCTTGACCACCACGCCTGCAACCTCTAAGGTTTCTCCCGATGGTCGGATCTGGGTGCAAATTGCCAAACCTCTGAGTGGATGGGTCTCCAACGGCTTCCAAAATACACCCGGAACCAATCTGGTATTTTGCCAATAACGATCGTGTTCAACAGTCATCTAAGGCTTGTGAATTTAATAAAACCGAATATTACGTAGATAACGATTTTATTGAATTCACGACCCTTGGTGGAGCGCAAACTGATGTAATTGCGGCGATCGCCCACGCTTAATCTCCCCAGTGGATTAGGAAAGATCGACTCGTGAGTGTTCTCCTAAAAATGTTGGGTTGCGATCGACGGCATCTCGAAAAGCCCAGGTCGTCGGATCTGGGTTTAATTCTGGGATGAATTGTCACACTTCCGTTCTTTGGCGGTAGTCTAGAATTTATGACAGAAATTCTCTAAAGTTTTGGGTAATTGCCTTATGACTAAGACTCTTTTGAAAGCTTCTAAGGCTGTAATCTTTCAGGGAATCATCGCTGCGGTGGCTGCCCCCGAAAAGACGAGCCAAACAGTTCGCAAAACGAGTCCCAACTATAAGGTGATTGTTTTGAACGATGACTTTAATACATTTGAGCATGTGTCTCAGTGCTTACTCAAATATATTCCGGGGATGACGGGCGATCGAGCCTGGAACCTCACCAATCAAATTCATTTCGATGGGCAAGCCATTGTTTGGACGGGGCCGCTAGAGCAGGCAGAGCTTTATCACATGCAGCTAGGCATGGAAGGGCTGACAATGGCGCCCCTAGAAGCGGCATAGGTGATTAATAAACTGATAGGAGTCAACCGTTTGATATGAAAAACTCTGGTGGACGGTTGGTTCTAAATCACTCCACACATGTTCCTGGGTTGATTGCTCTGCTCGAAAAGCTGACTCACTATCCTGGCATTCAGACCATTACGCCCGGCGTGATTGCGTCTGTGCGATCGCATTCTCCACACTTTAAACTCAAAATATCGGTGCCGATTCGCGGCGGTTACAAAGCGATCGCTCGTCACGGAAAAACTGCACAAGAAGTGTTTGTGTTGACGACTTTAGAACAGGCAGATTTAGAAGCCGCGATCGCTCAAATCATGTCAAAGTAGCAACCAGACGGAGCGACAAAGCTGGTTGACTGACAAAACTCCTGAAACCCTCGATTTTTCGTAGGTTGGTGTTAAGCAACGCGAAACCCAACAGCAGCCTTTCTATCGTTGCTAACGTTGGGTTTCACCAGGTTCAGCTCAACCTACCTGAAAAGATTTGTCAGTCAATCAGGCGACAAAGAGTGAATGAGAGAAGATCACGGGGGCAAGCTTGCTGTCGCGATCTTCTGCTCTCCGTAAAAATTAAGGCTCTGTCTGCTTCTGTCTAATTGACATCCGATGCAGAGGCAGACTCAACGCGCTGGAGAATGTTAGTAGATAAGAAAAGACAGCGGTAAACTTTAGGCTTAAGGCGGCAATCTCCCAGTCAGGTGACACCATTCTTTGGGCCCCGACTGCCATGCAATGCACCACCCAATAGCCAAAACTCAACGCAAACAGCGTATGGTCAGCAGCGTCCAGCTCCTCACCTGGCTTGGAGTTAACGTGATGTAAAACGTAAAGACCAATAACTGCTGCAAAAAAAGAAATCAGACTTAAATATGTTTGCCAAACCGAATGCGCCATGACCGTTACATCAAGAATTTACATTGGAGATCAGTCTAAAGGATTAGAGATCGGCAACCTAGAAATTCTTACAAACAGCAATACTTGACCAGAGTAATTTACAAAACTCAAAACGCCTTTCAGACAAATGCTTCAATGGATTTGCCAATAATCTACCATCCGCAATACGTTGCGCCGTTACCGCCGGATCATCGCTTTCCCATGATGAAGTTTAAGAAACTTTACGAGATGCTGCTGTTGGAGAGCGTAGCGATCGCGCCTCAATTCCATTTTCCCCAGCGGTCTCCTCAAGCGTCGATTGAGTTTGTCCATGACTCCGATTATGTTAATGCCTACTGCAACGGCACCCTTGATCCCAAGGCCCAGCGCCGCATCGGGTTGCCGTGGAGTCCTGAATTAGTGAATCGAACTTGTGTCGCGATCGGGGGCACGATTCTCACCGCGCAACTGGCGCTCAAACAAGGATTAGCCTGTAATACGGCTGGCGGAACGCACCACGCCTTTCCTGCGTATGGCTCAGGGTTTTGCATCTTTAACGATCTGGCGATCGCCGCTCGCTATGTCCAAAAACACAAGCTGGCTCAAAAGATTCTCATCGTCGATTTAGATGTTCATCAGGGCGACGGGACGGCGTTTATCTTCCAAAACGATCCCAGTGTGTTCACGTTTTCGATGCACTGCGGCGTTAACTTTCCGGGCACCAAACAGCAGAGTGACCTGGATGTTCCACTCCCAGAAGGCATGGAAGACGACGACTATTTACAAACCCTGTCAAATTATTTGCCAGACCTATTATCAGAAGTGAAACCCGATCTGGTGCTGTATGATGCTGGCGTTGATCCACACTTGGGCGATCGTCTGGGCAAACTCTCGCTCACCGATACCGGACTCTTTCGCCGCGAAATGCAAGTTTTGATCACCTGCGTCTCATTGGGCGTTCCGATCGCTTGTGTGATTGGCGGCGGTTATGCAGAGGATCTGGACGCTCTGGTGTATCGGCACTCTCTATTGCATAGGGCCGCCAGCGACGTTTATCGGCAATATCGGTTGTAGCAATACGTAAATTCGATGAAATTCCTCGCTTCGCGCTATCAGTCTTGTTTGAAAGTCTCCCAGAATTGGGGAGCAGAAGCGCTGAACAACAAAGCGAACGAACTTGATGGATTCAGCTAAATGGATTCAGCTAAAAAAAAGCGGAGCAACCTTCATCACTCCGCGATCGCTTATCGTTTTTCTTCGGTTGCGGGAGGCGACTCAAACTTGTAGCCAACGCCACGTACCGTTTGAATCAAAGCTGGCTGGCTCGTATCGATTTCGATCTTTTTGCGGATCTGACCAATATGGACATCTACCACCCGCTGATCGCCCACATACTCATAATCCCAAACTTCTTGAATCAACTCTGCCCGTCGCCACACCCGACCCGGATGGCTGGCTAGAAAGTGCAGCAGATCAAACTCTAGCGCCGTCAAAGGCACCATATCTTCGTTAAGCTTGACCTCTCGCCGGACGGGATCAATCACCAACTTGTCAAAACTCAGGCATTGCTGCTCGGCGGTTGTCACGACTCGCTGACGTTTTAAGATCGCCCCAACTCGAACGCCCAACTCTCCTAAGCTAAAAGGCTTTGTGATGTAATCATCCGCACCCTGGCTAAATCCGCGAATTCTATCTGCCTCATCTGTCCGACTGGTGAGCATTAATACAAACACTCCGGTACGGCTCTGCATTTCTTGACAGAGATTGTAGCCATTGGCATCTGGCAAATTCACATCCAAAATTACTAAATCAGGATTGAACTGTTCAAACGTTGTCATAGCCGTTTTACCGTCTTCGGCAGACTCCATCTGGTAGTTTTGCTTCGTGAGAAAACGATGGATCAAATTCCGGATTGCCGAGTCATCATCTACTACGAGAATCTTGGCTGGAGCCATGACCATAACCTTGCGTTGAAAGTGTAGGGGTGGAAACTAGGTGTGATGTGCAGAGCTAGTTGAGAAGCTGTCTATTTCTGTAATACACAGGATATATTTGCCATCAGCATTAGTATGCCTCAGCTTTTGTCTAGAATATCCTCAGATACCGTGGTTTCCGCAAAAAAGCTTGTGGGAGAGGCGGACGATAGACGGTAGACTGGAGACGAGCAGGGAATTCGTTTTTAGCCGAGCAGCCCGAAATGATCGAGGTCTGACGTTCTTAGTCTAAAGTCCAAAGTCTAGTTGTGAACCTGTGTTGAGCTAAGTTACCCTGAATGAGAAGGTGGAGTAACGGCTGATGAGCGATCGAAATCCCTACGAAAAACTCGGTGTCCAAGAAGGTGCGACCTTTGAGGAGATTCAGAGTGCCAAAAAGCGTCTGTTGACAGAGTTTGCTGACGATCAAAAAAAACTAACCGAGATCGAAACGGCCTATGATGCTGTCCTGATGGAGCGCCTCAAAATGCGCCAGGAAGGGAAAATTCCGGTGCCTGATCGCATTCGCTTTCCAGAAAAGCTAGCCCAATCAAAGCCCAGTCCGGCCCCGTCTCCGTCTAAAAGTTCTCCTCAGTGGTTGAGCAATCTGCTGGACGTGCCCGCTGCCAAAGAGATTGCTTTACCTGCGGTGATTCAGCTTGCTCTGGGGGGTGTCGTGTTTTTCTATCCGCAAGATTCTACGTTGCAGTTAGCAATGGCGGTGAGTGTGGCTTCTACGCTGTACTTTATCTATCGTAAAGAGCGCAAACTGGGGCGATCGGTCTTGCTCGGTCTGGGCGGATTGATTCTGGGATTTTTGATTGGTGGCTTGCTCGATGGAGCGCTGCGATCTGCTTCAGCAGATATCTCTTTGAGATCGCAAATTCCAGGGTTGCCGATGCCAGATGTGGTGGTGAGTTTGGTTACATTCTTCATTTTGTGGATATTCAGTAGCTTCTTGAAGTAAGCGAATATAATGTGGGATCTAAGCAAGAGGCGTGATTTATTGCGTCCGATCGCTCTCACGTCTGGATGAGATTCCTGCATGTCTGCTGCTTTTGAGAAAAATAGTTTTGACTGGCAAGTCCAGCAGATTTTCCGGCGCGCCGGGGAATGGGTTGAGCGAGTGTTTGTAGCTCCCAATCTGCCCAATCTACCCAATGCGCCCCAATGGTGGTTTCCAGAGAATCTGCTGGAAACGGCTTTTTGGACGATCGTGATCTTTGCCTCAATTTGGTTAGGCTGGCGGATTTGGCGATTGTTCACTTATCTCAACGTTCTAAATCCTGACAAGGCTCGCTGGCTCAACCGACCCGCTAAAGGGGATGAGGAGCGCGATCGTACCGTTGCCGCTTGGATGCGTCAGATGCAAGAATTTCAGCGTCAGGGCAATTATTCGGAAGCGTGTCGTGCCTTATACATGGCGATGCTACAGCGCTTAAACGATACGAAGCTGTTGCCGCATCAGTCTAGCCGCACCGATGGAGAGTATTTACAGGTCGTCCAGCAGTTGCCGCAAGCACAGTCTTATCAAACTCTGATTAGCACTCATGAGCAACTGTGTTTTGGTCAGGCTACTATTTCGTCTGAAGAGTTTTCGACCTGTCAGCGAGCCTATCAAGAGATTGAGCAAGGCAGCGAGGGGCAGATCAGATGAAGCGGATCGATCGACGGCTCTTGTTTGCTGGATTTGTGCTGGTGGCGATCGTATTGCTTACCCTATTTGCGGCTCCGAGAGGTCGCCAGGTCGGTGGCTCTACGTTTAGTCGCGCTCCCGATGGGTATGGGGCCTGGTACGCCTACATGCAGCAGCAGGAAACGCCGATTAAACAGTGGAAGCGTCCTTTTGCGGAGTTTGGGAAACAGGCTGGTTTAGACAAGGCTCCGGTGACGCTTGTGACGATCGACCCTGGAATGGATCGGGCATCGCTGGCAGAAAGCAATCTAGAGTGGGTGCGTCGAGGCAACACCCTGGTTATTTTAGGGAAATTTACGCCTGCGACAGAAGCGCCTTTTAGCACGACTCAGACAGGTGGTGTCAAAATCGAAACTTCTCGCCGGGAAAAGTTGGAGCGGGGTGAAGCGCAGTTGTTGGGCGATCGCTATGGAGCTATTGTCTGGCAAAGCGCGATCGGTAAAGGACGGGTTATTCTCGTCAATACGCCTTACTTGGGTGCCAATGCTTATCAAGACCAGCCGAATCTTGCATTTCTAGCCAAACTGGTCAAACAAAACAGCAAGACGATTTGGGTTGATGAATACATCCACGGCTACCAAGAAAGCGAAGTTGTAGCTCAAAAGAAAGGAAACTGGCTGACGTATTTGACCCAAACGCCTCTGTTGCCAGTGTTGGTGCAAGCGATCGTGCTGCTTTTGGTCTACATCTGGGCAAACAATCATCGCCTGGGTCAACCTCTGCCCTTGACCAATACCAAAACTGACAATAGTGAAGCTTATATTCAGGCACTTGCGGGCGTTTTGCATCAAGCAGGTCGCAGTGAATTTGTGGTGGATGCGATCGGCAAAGCAGAACAAATTCAAATTCAGCAAGCTTTGGGTCTCGGCTCAACGCCCTTAGACCACGAAACGCTGATTAACCTCTGGGTCACGCAAACCGGCCGCCCCGCCACCGACCTCCAACCAGTCCTTCAACCCCTCTCCAAAAAACAACGCCTCAGCGAACAAGACCTGACCACCTGGATCAAAAATATCCAAACCGTCCACCAACACCTCCCCTAGCTAGCTCCTCCCTCCTCCCTACCTCCTATGTCCGACCTCTACGCCACAGTTAATCGTCTCCGCCAAGCCCTCGATAAAGTCGTTGTGGGTCAAGGCGCGATCGTTCAACAGCTTCTCGTCGCGCTACTTTCGGGGGGGCATGTGATTTTGGAGGGCGTTCCGGGAACGGGGAAAACGCTGCTCGTTAAAGTCATGGCTCAGTTGGTGCAGGCTGATTTTCGGCGGATTCAGCTAACGCCCGACATTCTACCCTCTGACATTTTGGGGACGAATATTTTTGACTTAAATACGCGCAGTTTCACGCTCAAGAAAGGGCCGATTTTTACGCAAATTCTATTAGCCGACGAGATTAATCGCACCCCGCCCAAAACTCAGGCCGCCTTACTCGAAGCGATGGAAGAACAGCAGGTGACATTAGATGGTGAAAGTTTGGCGCTGTCTGAGTTGTTTTGGGTGATTGCTACACAAAATTCTCTAGAGTTTGAGGGCACTTATCCCTTGCCAGAGGCGCAACTCGATCGCTTTCTCTTTAAGCTGTTTGTCTCATACCCAGATGCCGCCGCCGAGAAGCGCATGTTGCTCAACAGTGAGGCAGGATTTCAGGCAAAGCGATCGGACTTAGAGAAGCTGAATGCGTTGGCAACCGTAGCGCACATTGTCCAAGCGCGAAAATTGGTGAAAGCGATTTCGGTTCAGGAGTCAGTTTTGGATTATCTGTTAGCTGTTGTCCAAAAAACTCGTCAGCATCCCGATCTAGTGTTGGGCGCGTCGCCACGATCGGCGGTCAGTTGGCTACAAGCAAGTAAGGCCCAGGCGTGGCTTTCTGGACGCGATTTTGTCACTCCAGACGACATCAAAACCATTGCTCCTCCCTTGTTACGGCATCGTCTAATCCTCCGTCCCGAAGCTCAATTAGACGGCGTAGGAGTTGATGCAGTGATCCAATCTGTCTTGAGCCAGGTTCCCGTTCCTAGATAGCGAAACTAGCAAATCTCGGCTGAAACGCAGAATCAACTTCATCCCTTATCCCTCCTCCCTCCTCCCTCCCATGATTCCTTCTCGTCGCACCTATGGGCTACTGCTGTTGGGAATGGCGATCGCGGTTCTCATTTCCCTAATTTGGGCTGAAAATCGTCTAAACGCATCCCTTCTAACTCTTTTGATTTGGGATGGAATTGTGTTGGGATTGGCGATCGTCGATAGTCGTCGAGTCGAAAAAGTCAGGGTAGAGCGATCGTCGTTGTCACGGTTGTCGATCGGTCGAGATAACCTGGTGAGTCTGTCGGTCGAAGCTGGGAAGCAACCTGCTGAAATTCAAATTCATGATGCGTATCCCTTAGATTTTGGCGTGTCGGTCATGCCGCTGGCGGCAAAGTTACCGAGCAATAGTCGTCAAGAATTGATTTATACGGTGCATCCTACCAGTCGCGGGGAACATCAATGGCGGGGGATTCAGGTGAGGCAGTTGAGTCCGTGGGGGTTGGCGTGGCGAGATTGGAAGATTCCTCAAAATCAGACTGTGGCGGTGTATCCCGATTTGATTGGACTGCGATCGCTCTCGATTCGGTTGACTTTGCAGTCTTCTGGAGCGATGAAACGGGCAAAACGATTGGGCATCGGCACCGAGTTTTCAGAACTGCGAGAATATGGCGTGGGTGACGATCTCCGCTTCATTGACTGGAAGGCGACCGCTCGACGAGGCCAGCCTTTGGTGCGCGTGTTGGAGCCAGAACAAGAACAAACGCTGATTATATTGCTCGATCGCGGTCGCTTGATGACGGCTAACGTGAAGGGACTTTCTCGCTTTGACTGGGGGCTAAATGCGACGCTCTCTCTGGCTTTGGCGGGTTTGAATCGAGGCGATCGCGTGGGAGTGGGCGTGTTCGATCGTCAGATTCACACCTGGATTCCACCAGAACGCGGTCAGTCTCATTTGACGCATTTAATTGAGCGATTAACACCTATTCAGCCTGAGATTTTGGAACCCGATTATTTGGGAGCAGTGACAACGCTGGTTAATCAACAGTCTCGTCGCGCTCTGGTGGTGCTAATTACTGACATTGTAGACACCACCGCTTCGGCAGAATTGTTAGCGGCAATGGGTCGATTAACGCCTCGTTATTTGCCGTTTTGTGTGACGCTTCGAGATCCGCAAGTTGACCTTCAAGCTCATACGATTACTGAAAATATTCAGTCTACTTATGCGCGGGCAGTGGCGTTAGATTTGTTGGTTCAGCGTCAAGTTGCGTTTGCAGAATTAAAGCAAAAAGGGGTGTTGGTTTTGGATGCGCCCGCCAATCAAATTACAGAACAACTCGTCGATCGCTATCTACAACTCAAAGCTAAAAATCAACTTTGAAAACTCGATTCGGTTTCTCCAACCGCATCAAAATCGACTTCATCGTAAAGATCTTTGATAGCAATCTGAAACTCAAAAGAAGTGAAGGATAGAACAAAATTCGGATCTTCATATTCAGAGAGTAGCCATTGATTTGCGTTAGTTTTTGAATAATGCTCGACGTGAATACTGTATTGGTCAATCAGCAAATATTCTTGAAAGCTGGGAATTGTCCGATAGGCAGAAAACTTCTCGCCATGATCATAATCTCTGGTTGATTTAGAGAGAACTTCTGCAATAGCGATCGGGTTAACGATCGTATCTTTTCTTCCTTCTTGTAACTGAAATTCTCGCGGCGTAATCATTACATCAGGATAAGTATAAGTTCTCTTTTGAGGTATCCAAAGACGCTGATCAGTGACAAAAGCTCTGAACGTTTGGCGTTTCAGGGCAAAGTTGAGATGAGCGTAGAGATTGCCAGTAATTTGATTGTGTGTAGGAGTACCTCCTGTCATGGTAATTATTTCACCATTAATGTATTCGTTACGAATTTCAGAGGAAATTTCGAGTTCTAAATATTCTTGGGGGGTGTAGTAGTAGCGGCGTTCTGTGGCTTGCATGACAATCACTTTCGATACTTTAGGTTTTGGGATAATTCAGAAGTTCGGTACTTTGTTGATTCGTTGAATGCTTTAGGTTGAAATAACTGATTAGCAACACAAACAAGACGATTCCGGTGATGTATTTGAGAAGATCAGGAATCGCAGGATTGGGAGAAAAGAAGCCTTCGATCGCTCCCGCAATCACCAGCATGGGCACCAGTCCACAAACCAACTGAGCCGCTTGTAATCCATAAAACTTTAGTGCATCGGCTCGACGAAACTTTCCCGGTAATAAGATTCCTCGTGCAATCAATAATCCGGCTCCTCCGGCTAAAAAGATTGCGGGAAGTTCTAAAGATCCGTGGGGAAATACAAATGCCCAAAATGGAAAAGCTAAATCGTTTTGACTCACCAAAGTGCCGATCGTTCCGATCATCAACCCGTTAAAAAATAGCAGCAAAACGGTGATGATTCCTAACGTCATACCGCCTGCGATCGCTCTAAACGAAACCATAATATTGTTGATCATGATTTGACTCGAAGCGGTCGGTTCCGTTCCCAAAATCGAACCCATCCACAGCTTGCGATCGTCGCGCACCATTCGCAGCATTTCATCGGGCACAAAGAGCGACATAAAAGCCGAATCACGCCACGCAAACCACCAGCCAATCAAGCCACCTAAGATGAATAAAGCGGTGGCGATCGCAATACAAACCCAGGTTTCTTGCACCACAGCCGGGAAGCCCCAGCGATAAAAGTCGAGAATTGCCTTCCACTCTTGACGGCGTGACCCCTGATAAATTTGACTGTAGCCACGAGAGGCTAACTGCTGTAAATCATGAACCAACGTATTCCCAACTACGGCTTGATTGGTTCTGGCGCGGGCCAAATCAGCCGAAACCGATCGATATAAGCTAGCCAACTGTTTGATCTCATTGGTCTGGAGCGATCGCAATCCTCGCTTTTCGACTCGTGTGAGCAGCGCATCCAACAATTTCCAATTTGGTTCTCGTCGTGCAATCCAACGTTTGACATTCATTTTGAACAATCTTAAATTTTCCGGAAACTAACTGTTAGGTCGCTTAAGATAGCGTCAACTCTATCGTTGTTAGACTTTAGACCGCAAACTTTGAAGCACCTCAGCCTCTAGTAAGGGCTTAGACAGTTTCAAGTCTATTGCCACACCTCATTCGCCTCCTCAATCAATAACCCAATCTTATGTCAAACGTCAGTCCCGCTAGTCCCCTCGGCCCGCTTAGTGTCGGTAACGTTGTCAGCACTGGAATCCGAATTTATCGCTCCCATTTCAAACAGTACCTTATTCTTTCTTTGATCACCTACCTGTGGATTTTTGTTCCAGTTTTTGGATGGGCCAAGATGGCTGCCATTTCTGGCTTAATTTCGAGACACGCCTACGCAGAATTAATCAACCAGCCAGAAAGCATCAGAGACGCTCGACGCTTTACCAATAGCCGAATCTGGCGTTTCTTTGTAGCATCAATTTTACTAGGCTTGATTTTTATTGGCTTGTATATTGGAATCGTGATCGTTCTCGCTCTTGTGTTTGGTCTAAGTACTTTGTTGGGCCCGATCGGTATTTTATTCGGTATCGTTGGCACCATTGCTGCGTTAATTGTTTTGATCCGAATCTATTCTCGATGGTTTGTTTATGATGTGGCGATCGCCGTTGAAGAAAATATTGATGCAACGACTTCTCTTAGCCGCAGTTGGGACTTAACTGAAGGGGCTGTAGGTCGCATTCAGTGGGTTGTGTTCGTCGCATTTCTGGTTAGCTTGGTGGTACAAATTCCGACGCAGGTTTTGAGTACAGTTTTACAGATCTTTATCCCCAGCGATCCAAGTTCGGTGCCCGTGCTAGCGGTGTTTGTAGGTCTGGCGGTTCTTGTGGTTCTAATTGTCAGTTCTGCGCTGGTGATGCCCTTTTGGCAGGTGATCAAAGCCGTAATTTATTATGATCTTCGCGCTCGTCGTGAAGGGTTAGGATTGCAGTTACGCGATCGTTAAACAATTTATGCGTTTCTTCAATCAAGTCAAAGTTCAAACACCCGAAAGTGTCGAGTTAGAGTTTACGCTGGCAGGAATTGGCAATCGGACGCTGGCACTATTAATCGACTACATCGTCTGGAGTGCTGTCCTGCTGGCGTTTGCGCTCATATGGATGATCGTTTATTGGCAGTTGTCCGACTACATCAATTCTAGGAATCTGAACCTGTGGATGCAGGCGATCGGAATGCTGGTCGGCTTCAGCCTTTACATTGGCTATTTTGTATTTTTTGAGACACTGTGGCGCGGACAAACGATCGGAAAGCGCTTCGCCAAAATCCGCGTGATTCGAGATGATGGGCAACCTGCGGGTTTGTCTCAGGCGATTCTCAGAGCGTTGCTACGACCAATTGATGATGTCTTGTTTGTCGGCGTTTTGTTCATTATCCTGGGTAAGCGAGAAAAGCGAGTGGGGGATTGGGCAGCGGGAACGATCGTCGTTCAAAATGAGCGCCCTGTCGTCTCTGCAACGTTTCAGCTATCCACAGATGCACAATCTCTGGCGAATGAATTGTTAAATACGGCTGAGATTGGAAAGTTATTACCCGATGATTTTGCTGTGATTCGGGAGTATTTGCAGCGCAGAACGCTAATGGAATCAAAAGCGCGATCGGACTTGAGTATACAGTTGGCTCGTCAAGCTAGACAGCTAATCGGAATGCAAGAATTACCCTTTCAAATGACTGCCGATCTATTTTTAGAAGCCGTTTATCTCGCTTACCAACAGCAATCTAATCAGTTTTAATACCATCAAAATTTGTGATAGCCTTCTACGAAACGCTAGAGGAAAGCTGATCGTGAAGGCTATTTGTGTATTTTGTGTCTCCAGCATGGGGGCGAATCCCGCCTATCAACTTGCTGCACAACAACTGGGTGAAACTTTAGCAACAAAAGGTTTAACGCTCGTGTATGGCGGCGGAAACGTTGGGCTGATGGGCGTTGTAGCAGATGCAACTCTGGCAGCGGTTGACCCATTTATCAGAGAGATGGGTCTAAAACCCCGTCCTCCGCTTCGCTAAAGGACGGCTTT